>JAESSU010000253.1 GCA_016763955.1 Phycisphaeraceae bacterium
AAGTTTCAAATAAGTTCCTCTGGCAGTTTTTTCGCAAGTTCCGGGGACTTCCGGGGGTGGCGGAAGTTCTGCTTGTTAATAACCAAGCTGCTAGATGAGTTCTGATGTTTTTCGGGATTCATCTGACAGGTTTTTAAAGATATTCTTATGACACAAAATCTCGAACGTTATCACCGTCAAATGCTCTTGCCGGGCTTTGGTGAAGAAGGTCAGAAAAAACTCCTTGCTAGCAAAGTCCTTGTACTAGGCTGTGGTGCGCTAGGGACGGTGGTTGCCAACATGCTCGCCCGCGCAGGGGTTGGCCATCTGGTGATCGTTGACCGGGACTTTATTGAAATAACCAATCTCCAACGTCAGGTCCTCTTTGATGAGTCTGATGTGGAAAACGCGATTCCTAAAGCTGAAGCTGCCAAGATGAAGCTTGCGAAGATCAATTCACAGGTGACGGTTGAGGCTATTGTGGATGATGTGAATCACACCAATATTGAGAAATATGCAGCGGGTTGTGATGTGATTGTTGATGGCGTGGATAATTTTGAGACGCGATTTGTAGCCAATGACGCAGCAGTAAAACTTGGGATTCCCTATGTCTACGGCGGGGCGGTGGGTACGGTGGGGATGACCTATGCGATTCTCCCACATACTCCCAACGGTGATTCTCTATGGGAAAAAGCAGGCGTTGCAACACCTTGCTTGCGTTGCATCTTTGAGCAAGCCCCACCTCCGGGGATGAACCCGACTTGCGATACCGCAGGTGTACTAGGCCCGGTAGTTTCGATCATCTCCAACTTTCAGGTGACTGAAACAATCAAAATTATTACAGGCCATTTTAGTGCCCTGCGTGACAAACTTTTGAGCATTGACATTTGGGAAAACGATATCCGCCAACTTAAGGTTGCTCGTGCGTATGAGGTGGGTGAATGTGAGTGTTGCAAGAAACGCAACTTCGAATTTATTGATGGCAAGTTCGCTTCGAGTACCACGACGCTTTGTGGCCGAAATGCCGTGCAGATGACACAGAAACTTGGCAATGGTGAGAAGCTTAATTTCGATGTGATTGCCAAACGCCTTGAAGCACATGGCAGCGTTAAAGTCAATATGTTTATGATTCAAGCACACATTACCGACAATGGCGAACCGTATGAATTAACGTTGTTCACCGATGGCCGTGCGATTGTCAAAGGCACTAAAAAGCCATCAGTCGCCAAGAGCATTTACGCGAAGTATATTGGTGGCTAACTCAGTGCTCCTTTTTGAAAATATCAATGGAGACTTCTAATGCGACTATTTATTGAGTCAGCATCCAAGCAGATTTTTACCGAAGGGTGCGAATTTTTAGCTGATATTCCTACTGATTTGATGTTCAAGTCTCCGCCGCCGTTTGCCAATCATGCGGCTTGGCAGGTTGGACACATTGCAGTGACTTTGAATTTTGGACTTAAGGCACTTGGCCAAGAACTCGTTGTCGATAAGAGTTGGGCATCGCTTTACGGTAACGGTAGCGTGCCTAGTAATGACCCGTCGGGTCAGCCGACGGTAGAGCAGTTGATTCAGACGATGAACCTTGCCCATATGAAATTGCTTAATGCTTTTATGGGAGCTTATGACGCGGTGTTGCTCGCAGACAATGCTATTGAACGTTTGCGTGAGCGATATCCAAGAAATGGTGATTTTGTCGCGTACCTATTGGCGGCACATGCGGGGCTTCACTTTGGGCAGATTGCGATGTTGCGTAAGCTTTTAGCTTCAGTGTGACACGATACAGGGAATAATGTTTTGTCATGTGAGTTGATATGAGAAGTGATATAAAAATTGAAACTCAGGTGAAAACCTTTGCATCATGACAAACCCCTAAGGAGATTCCGACATGCGTCAAAACACAGTCCGAGCATCAGAAGTGACTCAAGGTTATATGCAGCTTTTACTCAAAGATTTTCCACAGGACAAGTGGTTTAGTCGGCCAGCAGGGGTTCCTAGTCATGGTGCATGGCAGGTCGGACATCTGGCTGCTTCGGGCAATTCTGGACTTAAGGTGATGGGGCAATCTTCGCTGGTTGATGACTCATGGGGCGAACTTTTTGGTCGAGGCAGTCAAGCTGTCGATGACGCATCTGTATACCCCTCGGTTACAGAATTGATTGAGACATACAACAAAGTCAATGTTGCACTCACGGAATTTTATGCCCATGCCGATCAAGCCGTTCTTTCAGCGGACACCACGAATCAAAGACTTATTGAACGTTTCCCCAAGCAGGGTGATTTTATTGTTTTTTTGCTGACTTCGCATCTGGCAGTTCATGCAGGTCAGCTTTCCACTTTGCGCAAGCTCTACGGGCTTGGCAATGTAATGTGAGTTTCGCTTTATGATTTATTTTGACAATGCAGCTACGAGTTTTCCCAAAGCACCTACTGTCGCAAACGCAATGACCCGGTTCCTTGCTGAGGATGCAGCTAACCCCGGACGCGCAGGCCATCGCATGGCCGTGCGCGCTGAGGAAATGGTCGATGGTGTAAGACTCAAACTCTCACGTTTGGTGAATGCCCAAGCACATGAACGCATGATCTTCACGCTTAATTGCACTGATGCTTTGAACATGGGACTCAAAGGATTGTTAACTGTAAAGCATGATGCTGCGGATGTGCCTCATGTGATTACGACAGTCCTCGAACACAACTCGGTGAGTCGGCCATTGCAATCAATGGCTGATGATGGTGTGATCCAGCTCACGCGAGTGGCTTGTGATGAAGACGGATTTGTTTCAGCCGATGTTATTGAAGCAGCGATTAAGCCCAACACAAAATTGGTGGTGATGACGCATGGCTCAAATGTTTTGGGGACGATTCAGGACATCACTGCAATAGGGCAGTTAGTGCGAGATCGCGGGCTGCTATTTTTCGTTGATGGGGCTCAAACAATAGGGGTGCTTCCCATTGACATTCAGGCAATGAATATTGACATGCTTGCGATTCCGGGCCACAAGTCATTGCTCGGTCCTACTGGCATTGGTGCGCTCTATGTCGGGCCGCGTTGTCCAGATCCGCAACTAGATAAGTTCACCCCGTGGCGAGAGGGGGGGACTGGCGGAGACTCAGCGACACCGACTCAGCCACCCCTTTGGCCATACTATCTCGAAGGGGGCACGCCCAATACCGTGGGCATTGCAGGTTTGGATGCGGCGATTGATTATGTCTTAGAAAACGACATGACTAAGACTCTTGCGCATGAACAAAAAATGGTGCAAACGCTCATCGACCGATTTAAAAACGATGAACGTTTTACCTTCTATGGCACACTCGATGCTTCAAAACGTGTGGGTACAATCTGCTTAAATATCCAAGGCTACGAACCTTCGGACGTGGGCACGATCTTAGATGACAGTTTTGAGATTGCAGTCCGCCCCGGATTACACTGTGCACCCTATGCTCACAAACAAGCGGGCACTTTCCCTAACGGCAGTGTCCGTATCAGTCCTGGTGCATTTAATACTGATGAAGAATTAGAACAACTCATTGATGCGTTGGATCAAATTGCAGGTTAAAGAATTAGATTAGGTTTTAATCTCGGTGGATGAATTTCTCTCTTCGATAACCGAGTCGCTATCTTCTGTATCATCCTCAAAATTCACCCGTGAATCATTGAGTCTTAACGCGCGGAGCATTTGGTAGCCTGCGTGGATCATGTCTTCAATTTGTGCCGGCTGACGGCGTTTGTTTAGCTGGTAGAGGACGATCCAGTTACCTGAACCTTCGACAAAAAAGTCCGGGTGTGCTGTGAGATAGTCAGTTGTCTTGGGGCAAAACAACAAGCGAGCGGTTCCTTCGCTGGCGGTGTGCAAACGATAGTGTTGCTGCATGTTGTTGGCATCTAGGTTTAATGGCACACAATCTTCTTCAGGTAGGAGTAGTGCTTGTGCGGGGATCATTTTTTGTGGCCAGAGACTAAATCGAGGCATGCCTTTGTTCTTAAGGTCGAATGCCAAAACGGAAGTGCTAATCGTTTGCTCGCCATGTTGGAACATGTAATCAAAGAGTGAAAACTCGACATCACGGTAAGGCCCGTAGACCACATTCATGATTTGACGGTTATCACCTGTTTGAAAAATCGGGCTCCGTTGATTCCAACTGTGTAATTGAGCTAGGCCACTTTCTTCAAAGCCATATCCTTTAGCCTCTGCATGTCGTAATAAACGTTTGGGGCGTTGTTCGTCTGAATGATGGAAGATGAAGGTGCCAAAGAGGATGCCTGATGCGATCAACAAGATGAAGAAGATGAAGAAGAAAGTAAACACAGGTCAGCTCCTAGTTTGAGTTAGGATATTGCAAGTATGCATATCGCCTCTATCGGTTAGTTGGTTGCTAAAAAAAAGTTGCATGCAGTGAATAACTTCTATTGGGACGTAAAACAAGCATTTGATTGCATCTGTAGGCTTGTGGGCGCATAAAAAACGCGCAGCTGTGTACACAGGCTGCGCATTTTTTATTGTTTATCAGACGCGAACGCAATCTGATAGGACTGACTCAAACAGACATCAGTATTTTTGGGTACTCAGGCGGCTTATTTACCGTCTTTGGAAGCCATGAGCTTCAGTAGGTCAACCACGCGGTTGGAATAACCGGTTTCGTTGTCATACCAGGAGACGATCTTAAAGAAGTTGCTGTTAAGTTCAATGCCCGCGCCAGCATCAAAGATACTTGAGAACTTGGAGCCCACAAAATCCGCTGAGACGACATCTTCGTCGGTGTAACCGAGGTAGCCCTTAAGGGGGCCGGATTCTGAAGCTGCTTTCATTGCGTCGCAGATTTCAGCATAGCTGGTTGCTTTTTCAGTCTTGACAGTTAGGTCCACGACGGAGACATCCGCAGTAGGAACACGTAAGGACATGCCTGTGAGCTTGCCTTTAAGTTCAGGCATTGCCAAAGCGACGGCTTTAGCAGCACCGGTGGATGCGGGGATAATGTTCATGTATGCGTTACGGCCGCCGCGCCAGTCCTTCTTAGAAGGGCCGTCTTGGGTAGGCTGAGTCGCGGTCGCTGCGTGGATGGTGGTCATTAGGCCTTCAGCGAGTCCGAATTTTTCATGCAGAACCTTAGCGATAGGGGCCAAGCAGTTGGTGGTGCAAGAAGCGTTGGAGACGATGATGTCCTTGGCAGGATCATATTTTTCGCTGTTCACGCCCATGACCAAAGTGGCGACTTGGTCAGGTGTCTTGGTTGGAGCTGAGATTACGACACGCTTGGCACCTGCTTTGATGTGGTTATTTGCACCCTCAAAGTCGGTGAAGAAGCCGGTGGATTCGACAACGTAGTCAACGCCTAGTTCAGCCCAGGGAAGTTTGGATGGATCGCGTTCAGCGAAGCACTTGAAAGTGTTCTTGCCCGCGGTGATCACGTCACCGTTGACGGAGACTTCGCCGTTGAATCGGCCGTGCATGGTGTCATATTTAAGCAGGTAGCCTAAGTTGTCTGCAGGAACCAAGTCGTTAATAGCCACCAGTTCGATACCTTCAACTTCGTTGATTGCACGGGTCACTAGGCGGCCGATACGTCCAAAACCGTTAATTGCTACTTTGATCGCCATGACGATCCTCCTAAATCTGATAAATGCTAAAAATGTTCACAGACCATAACCGACTGTTGATTCGGCGGGCAATTTGTGAACGTGAGCCGACTAGAATAGGCAATTTGAGCCGTCTGTCAAGCGACTTATTGGTATTTTTATGGAGTAGCAAGTTCTAAAATGTCCATTTAAACCTGATATCTCACCTAAAATAGTGTGAAAATATCGGCATATTGATGTCATTACCAAGACGGCTTAGTGATCGCAGTCATATAAAAGCAGGCAGGCAAAGAGAGGAGATCGTCAGTGTAAAAAAAGACGACCATCACATTTTCGGTGCAGGCATGATCTTTGAGCAATCGAGTCGGGCTCGCAATTGCAATCTTGACACCCTACGCCAATTTTGGTCTAATGTTCGACTCACTATAGCAGAGCCAATGTGGTTCTGAAGTTTCGTGAAATGCAATGCCGGAGCCTCGGCTGAAGCACACTGGAGCCTTCGTCCAAAACCATAAAGACGAGGATCATGATCATGGCTAATTACATCGGCCCCAAAGTTAAATTGTCCCGTCGTGTCGGTTGCCCCATTGCGGACATCCCCAAACATACAACTAAACGTCAGCTTAATCCAAACGGTATGCACGGTTTCCGTGGCCGCCGTCTGCGTGACTACGGCATCCGTTTAAATGAAAAGCAGAAGCTTCGCTATCACTTTAACGTGATGGAAAAACAACTGCGTCGCTACGTCGAAAAAGCCCATCACATCAAGGGTAACACCGGCGAAGTTCTTATCCAGCTTCTGGAACGTCGCTTGGATAACGTGATCCGTCGTCAAGGCTGGGCTCGCACCATCTGGGCTGCTCGTCAGATCGTGGTTCATGGTCACATTCTCGTCAATGGCGTGAAGACCGACATTCCTAGCTTCTCTTTGAAGGTTGGCGATGTCATCACCATCAAGCCCGGCATTGAAAAACTCTTGCGTGAAAACATGGAATCCATGGCAGGTCTCGAAGTCCCAGGCTGGGTGAGCTTTGACCCCTCAACGATGACCGCTAAGGTTGATGCGATCCCAACTTCCGATCAAGTTCCATTCGATGTGAATATGAACTTGATTGTTGAATTCTACAGCTAAACTAACTGCTTATACCAGTGGTCAATAGAACTTGACCGAATGCTTTTGTACGCGGCCCTTTATTTTAGGTCTGCAAAAAGTTTGCAACGCGGTCAAAAGATACCCGATGGGTATAAAACCAACGATCCAAACGGCTGCTTATCATCACGATGAGTAGCCGTTTTTTTTGTTACCATGGCAATATTGCTCTAACTTATTCATAGGTGAATACGATGCGCGTTGCTTGTCTTTTGGTTATGTATGTCGGGCTTTTTTCCCTGACGTTAATGGTCTCAACATGGGGTAATGATTTTCCTGTTGCATATCACCCTGATGAGCCAAGTAAAGTCTTGCAACTCACCGGGCGGCTTGAACGGAATCATCGTCATCCCCCTTTGCTGTTGGACTTGAGTCAGTGGGTTCACAAAATTTTAGGTAGAGATAATACGATTCCAAGTATTGCGGCATCAGGTCGATTGACTTCAGCTTTGGGAGCAGCCTGCGTTGCGGTGTTGTTTACTGCCATGTCTCATCGACTTGCTGGGGGCTTAGCAGCAGTCCTCGTTGGGATCATGGTTGGGTTGTGTCCTTCTTTGACTCTGTTTGCTCATTACATGAAAGAAGATGTCCTGCTGGTATTGGGCGTGACTGCGGTGTGGGCTAGTTCTGTGACGTTTTGGCTAAAGCCCACGTGTAAGATGGCAGCGTGTTTAGGATTCGCATGTGTCTTGGCTGTCATGGCCAAATATTTAGGTGCTGTTGCATTATTGGTCGGTGTGGTGCTGGTCTTTATTCGTCTTAGGCGTCTTGAATCTGCGCAAAGATGGAAGATGAGTCTTTCATTTTTCATTGCGATGGTTTTATCACTGCTAGTCTTGGGCTATCACTGGTGGTCTAATGGGACAAATGCGCTCAATGGGTTGAAGTACGAGCTGGATCATGTGAAGACGGGGCATCAGGGGCTTGAAGTTTCTTTCTTGAGTAATTTGATTTTTTATGGCAAGCAACTCTTTTGGCAATTGCAATATTGGCCTACGGCATTAGGTGTGATGGGCCTTGTTTGGCTGACATGCTCAGCGGGAAAAAAAGTTCGACTTGCTGCAAAAATTGCGATGGGTTTGTTTCTTGTCTATGCCTTGTGTTTACTATTAGGTCGTGTTTCAGAGGATCGGTATGCTTTGCCATTGGTTGTTTTGTTGAGCTGGTTTGCGGCGATGTGCATTGAGCAATTCATCAGACGAATACGACAGGCAAGGTTGCGTTGTGTGATTTCAATCGTGACTTGTTTTTTGGTTTTAGGGGCCTATAGCTATATGTCTTCTCAGGTGGCCTATCAGTTTACGCATGATGGTCGCTTAGAGATGGGGGCATGGGTTCAAGCGAATCTCAATGCCTCGAATACAGTGGTGGAGGATATGTACTGTGCGATGCCTGATCAGCGTTATGACATTCAGACGAAATTGTATGGCAAATGGGTTCCGAAAATTCGGATGAAACATTATGCTGCAGACTTCGGGACGATTGATCAATTGCTTGCCAAGGGTGTGACCCATATTGCAGTTTGCAATTATAGCTACGGACGTTTTTTGGAAGGTTCCCGTTTATTTTTAATTGAAGATGCGGATCAGAAAATGAAAAACTTAGATCAGCATCGCAGAGAATTTTACTGCGATCTTTTAAAGTCAGGTCACAGGGTTTGGCAGCATCAGCCACGCTATGTCCTGCCGGGGTTGACATCACCTGATTTGGCGATTTACCGACTGCAATAGTGATTACTCCGCAGAAGTGTCGTAAAACGCCCTGAAATAGAGGTATAAAAAAACACCATATTGCATGAAATGCAAAGTGGTGTTTGAATACGGGCGGAGGGGCTCGAACCCCCAACCTGCTGATCCGAAGTCAGCTGCTCTATCCAATTGAGCTACGCCCGCACATGGCTTGTAAGCCGAACGAGAAGTATAGCTTTAGCACGAGTTTTGAGCAAACAACTACTGTTAACTGGGTGTTATTTGTTTTGATTTTTATGCCATCTGAGCACGGCGAATAATCTCGTCTTGCTCTGCCTTGCTTAACTCGATGAATCGGGCATTGAGTCCTGCGATGCGTACCACCAGACCCTTGTATTCTGACGGATTGGCTTTTGCAGCAAGAAGCTTCCGGTAATCAAGCACATTGATCTGTAGCTCTTGCCCACCATCGATGAAGAACGCTTCAATCAATGGTTTAAGGATAGCGGGTGATGCCTGATTGCCCGGCAGGGTCAGATTGTTGTTATAAATCCCACGGAACTCATCATGGGCATTGATTTTTAGAACACTGTTGAGAATGGCTGTGGGGCCTTGCGTGGTGGTTCCACAGATTGCAGCGATGCTGTCGCCCACGGGTTCAAAAGCTTTACGCCCGTCGGGTGTTGCGGCGAGTTGTTTGCCATCGATATGATGCAGTGATCGCACGACATGGCACAGAATAAATGGCGGTGCGTTTGGGCTGCATTTTATACGGGCGTCTTCTATTGCTTTTATGCGTGCGATTCCTAAAGCTTTGCCCCATTGGTCAGCTTGCTCATCATCATTGCCCCATTTGGGGACTGCTTGGATGTTGATATAAATTTGTTCATCATTGTCATCAAGCAATTGAAGCATGTGACGGAGTGTGTATCGCTTTTGCTTAAAAACAAGTTGATTAATCGCAGTGAGTGCGTTGATGGCGTTGGCCGTGCCCCGGGTGAATATGCCGGGCAAATGGTATTGCTGGCCATCTATCCAGTCGCTGCCCGCCTAGGCACAGCCGTGACAGAAGCAACTCGTCACCATCATCGGCAAGGTTTCTCGGTGATGGTGCAATTGCTTAGTCCGGTGTGGCATGCTGCGGCTTATTGCGTTTTCAAATGCCTGTCCCCAGTGTTCGACGATTTGCTGTGTGTTTTTAAACGTATCAGGATTTTGACGGATACCCTCGTTGAGCAGTTTGAGGTCATTAAAATAAAGTCCGTAACAAGCGGAGCATTCACTAAGTCTTCCGGGGATGCCCAGCTCATTACATCCCACGACACAGTAATTCCACGCATCGTCTTTGGTAATACCGCTGGCGACTAGACCGGGGACAACCTGTTGATCGTTGACCAGAAGGGGCATGGATCGACCTTTAGATAGCAGGGCGATGACTTTATCCCAGATGGCTGAGTCAACATTGGGATGCCAGCGGAAAAAACAGTGCGGGTCGGCGACGGGAGTTTGTTCAAAGGCATGCAGGAATGCCAGGGTGACACTGTTAGCTGCGTCACTTTCATCAGGTAACGCGCCGCCGAGGGTGATGGCCTGAGTCTTACTGCCGCGCCCTGTGTAACTGTTAGAAGCAATGCCCACGAGAAACGCACGGATCAGTTGGACGCTGCCTTGAAAGTCCTCATCTACCTGATGGATAAATGCATCTAACGCCCGATCCGGCAGGCCGATGGAGATGGATAAGCCTTGTCCTTCTAGTGCCAGCGACAAATGAATAAGCATCATGGATTGCAAAGCTTCAAAGAGATCGCGTGCTGGATATTGAGGGACATGACGGCATGCATTGGCAACGCGCTGATGACAGGTGGCAAGGGTCGGATCATCACAGGTGTCTGCGAGTTGTTGGGCATGATCCGCGAGTCTGTTGGCCCATTTGATTAACGCTTCGCATGTCAGACGCATCGCTTTGCGGGTGGTTTGCGATTTAAGCGTTTGAACGGTCGGTTGATCCAGTTTTGCGAGTACACCGTGTATGCCTTGCTTGACGATCAGGGCATAGTCAATGCTCAAATGCCCCGAGCCGCTGCTATGTCCGGACTGGCCTAAGTCTTGCCATGTGGCTTTGAGTGATTCGGGGATTTGCTCGTCGAGCCACTGGGCAGTGATTTCGTCATGTTCAATGAAAAGCTGGCTGGGGATTTGCCACGATGCTTCGGGGATGAGCATTCAAGCTCGCGGTTTTGTGCTTGTATTTCCTGCAAAAATAGGGTTGGATTGCAGGTCAAGCGTCATGTGCATCAGCAGATGATCCAACGCCATTGCACGCTTGATGGGTGTGGGTTCGTTAGCATGTTGACGATATGCTTGGGCAACGAGCTGGGCACGCTCTAAGCAGACTGTGTCCGCTCTATCAAATAGCGTGTCTTGGATTTGTGAGAGCAACTGCGTCATATCTAGCGTGGTGGTCGTGGTCATAGTGAATCTATCTCTTATTCGTTTTTACCATGTGATGTTTGCGTCAATGCCATGGGCAATGAAGTTGTCGCATGCTTGTTGGGTGATCAGTGGATCGACCCTAGGTGATGTGGGGCAGTCCGCTGGGGTGGTTCCGCATTCATGACCGGGCAGGATGAACAGTGGGACTGTCCGGGGCATGCGTTTTAGATCATGGGCAATCGCCTCCCAAGCAGCTCGCTGGGCATTAAAACCATTGATCAGTGGCATGCGAATGATGACGTTTGATTGGTTCTGCTCAAGAAGCCATCGCAAGTTGTTTAGAACCTGCTGGGAATCACCCTGCGTCCCTTGGGTAAATCGCGCAGCGTCGGTTGCTTTGATATCCCAAAGCCATAGGTCGATGAACTTAGATGCTTGCTGTATAGATGTTAGCGGCACGGCGCCGGCAGTCTCAATGGTACGATGCCAGCCGCGTTTACCACACTGTTCTAAAAATGCGAGCATGGGGCGAATCTGCATCAGGGGCTCACCACCAGAAACGGTGATCCCGCCATGAGACTGCTTCCAGTAACGTTCGTCGGTGCTTAGTTGATCCAGTAATGTGTCGATCTCCCAGAGTCGGCTGTTGGCATGCGCCCTAGGCTTCGTGTCCGGATTGTGACACCACCAACATCGTAGCGTACATCCCTGAGTGAACACCGTTGTGCGAATGCCCGGCCCGTCGTGGATACAGAATCGCTGGATGCGGTTGACGCGGCGTTTTTTGGGTATGCTTGTTCCTGCTGTCATCTTTATTAGTTTATCTGATCATTTTCATAAATATAGGTCGATTTAAGTAGATTTATATGCGCGAAACGGTGATTATAAACGCATGCAGCAGAAAACAACGTTAAACCGAATCGCCCAGTTAGCCACATCACCAGATGTATCGGTGCAGGTGGACTCTGAGTTCATCGGCCGATTGGGACGTGATGATGGTTGGTCGGTGACTCGTTGGCAGCTTCCTTGGCAGGTGTTGTTTTTGGTTCATGAGGGGACATTAATCGTGGAGACTTCGCGGCGAACGGTTCAAGCCGTGGCCGGGCAG
>JAESSU010000254.1 GCA_016763955.1 Phycisphaeraceae bacterium
ACCCAAGCCCGTCTGCAATCCGCAACAGTAGCAAGGTCGGGGTCAACCCGGTTCTCTTTGGAATCCGCTATTCGTGGGCTACCGCAATTTACATTCGCTAGGTAAGTCACACACGAGTTTTAATCGTGATGGGTACTGCCCCATCTCCTGTGACCGAACCAACTACGTACCTGATCTCTGTATGAACAACCGTCTGCTGAGCAACCATCGCAGTTCTAACGGAGAACCAAGCCTTACTTACTTACTTACTTAAAGTTCTTGCGCTAAATTATTTTTAAAAACACGCTCTAAGATTTCCTCTGCACTGCGGCTAATACAGCTTCGGGATCCGCAACGCCTACGTTGTGTCTTGCAGCTAGTTGTTTCGACGTTTTGGGACGAATTTTAAGCTTCACCACCGAAGCAATCGGGTCCGGAGATTGAGCGGGCAATCCTTGGATCACATCGCGTGTTGGCTCATGGATGACTTTGAGTTCCTGCCCGGTATCAGCAAGGTGAGCAGAGACGACTCGGTAGCCATGTGTACTTTGTATTTCAAATTGCTTGCCTGGATATCGCAACAGGATCATGTTCATCGTGTTGCCTTTTAATGTACTGCTCCACGGCGCGAGATCTCTGTTAAATGGAATTTGAAATTCTCCACCGCAGCCATAAATACAATCACCCTGTTTTTGCATCCATTGCCCCACTTGCTCGAGGGTTCGCTTTTGCCAACCCATCATGATCCCGTCTTCTTTGGGGCCAATATTTAGAAGCATATTACCACCACGTCCCACACAGTAAGCTAAACGAGTGATGATATTCCGGGCTGTTTTTTGCTCCTTGTCATAGCGAGAGCCTCCCCAATAAAAACCCATGGTGTCACACAATTCCCACGGCCTAGCTTCGGGCACGATGGTCTTCTCTGGAGTCCCAAAATCTTCAGGCAGCAGTGATCGATTGTTAATTAAAATGCCCGGCTGGTGTTTTCGTGCCATGGCATTGAGTTCTTTGCTACGCCAAATTTTGGCTAGCTTTTCATCGGTCACTTTAAAGCCCCACGCATCTTCACTTTCACCCCACTGGCCGTCGTACCAGAGCACATCAATTTTCCCATAACGGGTCATCAGTTCACGCACCTGTTCGTGAACCATGTCAGTGAATGTACGCCAAGTCGCCGGATTATTTTTCGGCCCATCCCAGTAAGATTTAAACCGCCAATCGAGCAATGAATAATACATCCCCACGCCGAGACCTTCATCACGGGCAGCTTGAACAAATTCAGCGATAAAATCGCGTTTGGGTGTTAACTTAGTAGACGAAAAACCTGTCGTATCCGTATCCCACAAGCAGTATCCATCGTGATGGCGGGTTGTCATGACGACATATTTAAACCCCACACTTTTTGCGAAAGCCATCAGCTTGCGAGCATCAAAATTCTCGCCGGTGAACTTATGTTCAAAGCGTTCCATATACTCTTGCACGGGCGTACCTTGATCGCACATTTTCCAGCAATCATCGTGTGATGCGGTGTACGGGCCCCAATGAATAAACATGCCAAAACGAGCATCTTGCCACCACTTCATAGCCTGTTCTGTCTTTTTGTTTTTTGCCATTTTGTTTTGGATAACGGTGTTTGTTATCGTTCCTTGTTAAATTTTCAATTTAGATTTAATACGGGTTAATGTGTTGGTTTGGTTAAGGCTGGTGAGTCAAGTGATCTATCTCATACGCTTGAGCTAGATCGTTAAGTGTTTTAAATAATTCATGGCCGATAGGGACCCCATTTTTAATGCGTCGCTGTCGCTCTTGAACTTCAGGTTGCCCTGGATATTGAACCTGCCCGCCGGTCTCAGCGGGTTGCAGATTACCCCAACGATCGATCATTTCACTAACGCGTTTTTGGGCGGTGTTGGTATCAATGAAATGACTCAAATCGATTGCCCCGACGAGTCCGCCGAGTTGACGATGTTGTGATGGGTCGCCGTACATCTTGGGAATGTCTGGACCATAAGGTGATCCGCCAAGCAAGGAGCAAAGCATGTCGATGAGCAGGCCAAGCCCGGAACCTTTATAGCCACCAAATGGATACAGCGCTGCAACGCGTGAAGCCTGGGTAATATCGATCCCGTCTTTGTCGACCGCCCATCCTTTAGGAATCGGGACACCTTCATGTGCTGCATTGGCAACCGTATTCCAAGGCACGACACTGGTTGCCATATCCAAACATAGATGCTCATCGCCCTGCCCAGCGACTGCGATACATAGCGGATTGGTGCCACAGAAAGGTTCTTTTGAACCATGAGGCAAAACCATCGGATCGACATGCGTAAACACTAGGCCAATCATCCCTTGTTTGGCGATCTGCAATCCATAATGCGCAAGCGCCCCACAATGGCTTGAATTGCGTACCGAAACCCAGCCGGCTCCAGCTTTGCGAGCTAGACTCACCGCCTCGTCCGAAGCCTTTGCCATGACCATTTGTCCTAGACCGTGATCGCCATCAAGAATAGCGCACGCGGAGGCCACTTGCGTCAGTGTCATATTAGGTGTCGGCTTAATGCTGCCATGCTTCATGCGATTGAGATAGTGAGGCAAACGAGCAATGCCATGCGAATCAATGCCCCGCAAGTTTGCTTGAACCAGAGAGTCAGCAACCAAAGTGGCATCTTGTTGAGTCAAACCGTTTTTACACAGAATCTGACATGCCAGCAGGCGTAAAGACTCCCAATCAACCTGATGTGAATTAACTTTTATTTGTACCACGAATTCATGCTCCTTGCATTTGGATATTATATTATATACAATATAATATATGAAGCAAGCGAATCATTTAGAACCCCTCGGGCATGGCGGCTATCGACAGGCGGTCAATCGGCAACTGCTCTCTCTGATGATCCAGAGCCAGTTTCCCGCGGGTCATCGGTTAATCCTTAGCAACCTGGCTAAACAATTGGATGTCAGCATTACACCTGTGCGTGAAGCGATGGTGGATTTGGCAGCCCTGGGCATGGTTGAAATTCGGCCTAACCGTGGTGCGGTCACGCGAGCCTTTGGCCCCTCACAACTGCTGGAGATTTACCAGCTTCGTCGCATTTTGGAAGTCGAAGCCATACGCGGAGCATGTGGGAAGGTTTCAACCTCAATGCTTCAAGAGCTAAACGCACAATTGCGCGATATCCAGAACATGACGAAAGCTGCGTCATCACAAATGGCGATTGAAACCGACCGCCGTTTGCACGAGTTGATTGCAGAACACTGTGGCAGCTCTCGCCTATGTGAAGAAATTCAACGTTACGGCATTTTGATGCAGGCAGTTCGAGATGTGCTAGGCAACCGAAATCAAATTCAAAAACGAGCGGTCATTGAACATCAACAGATTGTTCAAGCAATTTTGGCAAACAACCCCCAACGCGCAGCCGAGCTGATGACCACACATATTGATCGAACCGGGCAACAGGTCGCTGCCATTCTTTGGCCAAACCAGAAACCACGCCATGCCAATTGATGCCCTCTCTCATTTTTTTCAACGGGAACAAACACTATGAAACTTCAAAACAAAGTTGCCATCATCACCGGCGGAACTAGAGGTATTGGGCTAGGATGCGCTCAAATTTTCGCAAAGCATGGCTCCACCGTAGTGGTCG
>JAESSU010000255.1 GCA_016763955.1 Phycisphaeraceae bacterium
CCCCCGGAAGCCCCCCCGGAAGTATCCCCCGGAAGTAACCTATTTGTTAAGTTTTATTGTTGTAAATAAGCCCAGTGCTGAGTCCCGTTTTGGGGGCGAAGCATGGGATCGATTTGGAAGTTATACCTTGGTATTCGGTTGAGGTTTTTTACAGGGCATACTTCATAATGCCTTAGTGCATTTTGCATAATGATCTGATCCCCCGCAGGAATTAACTGCGTCACTTCCTGCGGCTTTTGCCGAAACATCGCGACAGTAAATAACGGCGACACTTCCGGGGGTGTGTCGCTGGTGCCTTTCAAGATGCAATATGTGACGTTTTAGCTGTAATAGAACCTCGAATGCGCGTCAAAAGGTAAGTCTAGTGACGCGTCAACTGTAAGCTCGCGGCTATTGTTTTGTATTTAGAGCATCATCAAACCAATCGTAGCGTCTCAAAAAGCCCTGCCACTCCTGTGGCGGGGGTCAGCGAGGCACCGCATCAGCAGCTATTGCTTAATGCATACGCTACGGTTGGATTCACAAGGCTCTAATCGCGGTGTATGAAAAAAACGGCTGCTTCGGGTTAGATTCGAGCATCGTTTATTGAGCTTGACCCCACTGGGTATGGGGCGTGGACGTGAGCAGATTATTTTCATCAATGACATTGATAAAGGCAGCACCCCAGTCACTCTTGGGGAGTTCGACTGTGACGCAGTTGCCGTCTTCGGAGGTTTCGACGGGGACTTGCTGCCATTGCTTTTGAGGCCAGTTGGGATGCTTTGTGTCGATGGTGTAAAGCAGCGTTGCACCCATGACCGGCTTTTCAAATCGGGCGATGAGTTTGCCATCTTCCTGATATTGTTCGGTCCATTGAGGCAACTCGGCTGTGTCATGTAAAACATGGTTGGCAAAGGCGAGAATCTCACGGGGCTCATGAGCTTCGCGATGACCATGTGCCATCTGGTATCGCATGGTCAAGGTGACGGGCCCTTGGGACTGGAGATACGTGTTTTGCCAAGCCGGGGGATGGTAAGCAAAGTCGTTGGTGCCGTTGACAAAGAGCATGGGATAGGTGACTTGGTGCATGTATGAACTGGGGTCAAAGTTCTCCTCCCACAGCTTGGCGAGTTCTTGGCCTAACAGGTCAAAGCCAAGCTCTTGGGTTGTCCAGACTGAGCCTGCTAGCAAGTTCCCACAGCCGTAAACGGGGATGGCAAATTTGTAGCGATCATCTAGGCCTGCAACTAAGCTCGTGAGATAGCCACCCCATGAGACACCGGTGATGCCGATGCGGTTTTCATCGACTTGCGGAAGTGATGCAAGGATATTGTGGGCACGAAAAATCGCAGCGATGGCATGATAGGACCAAGTTTCCTTAACGCCTAAACGGAGGTGATCGAACTTGCCATCAGCTTCTTGATTCGGTCCGTAATCGGGTAGCTTCAAGCCTGCCCCATCACAACCACTTAAGTCCATAGCAATGGCCGCATAGCCCATGTCATTCCAAATTCGCACCCAATATTCATAAGCCTCGCCCCCGCCGCCATGAACCAAGACGACTCCCGGAATTTTCCCATCACGCTTCCACGCGGACTGCTTAGGCAAGCCCATATACGCAAACACGCTGGTGTTTCGTCCGCGATAAGGCTCGTTGGGATAGGTGATCTTCGCAACGCCCGCAGGTGTTAAACCTTTGTCATTAAAGGTGACGGGCAAACGCAGTGATTCGATATCCCAAGGGCCGAAGTTGGAGGACATTTTTAAGTTCCTGAATGAGTTCAATACACAAGGCGCGGGGTCTAAAACCCTCGGGTTTTAATTGTTTATCCCACACCTACGGCTGCGGCATCGCGTGCTGAGAGCATCACGTTGTTGTCTTCCCATGTGTAGGGCTTGACCGTGCCATCACGTTTCCAGCTACGATCACAACGCGGCTCGTTGCGAAGGTCCACCACTTGGACGCTGCCATCACCGTCTGTGATTTGTACGTGGGAAATGCTGCATAGGTCCGCAAGGTCTTGGGTTTTAAAGACTGAAAAATCCACGCCATCGGGTGAACCTTTGAGGATCAAACCAAGGTCCAGTGGGTTGTCCACCTCGTGAGCTTGACGGAAAATTTCAAGCTCGCGCGTCCAGCCGTCACGGAGCTTCATCACCGCGTCCCATTGATCACTCACTGGGATATTTTTCATGCAGGTCGTGTCTTGGAAGGGCAGCAGATGCACGCACCTAGCATCCTTGCCTTCTAAAGCCATCCATGCTTCGTCAGCGGTGTGAGGCATGATCGGTGCAAGCAAGCGGATCAGTGTGGTGCTAATGCGATACAGCGTTGCTTGAGCGCGTTTGCGACGTTCACTATCGAGTGTGTCACAATATAAGCGGTCTTTGGCAGCGGTTAGGTAGACTGCTGAGAGGGTGTCATTACAGAACGTGTAAATGAGTTCCGAAGCGCCCCGGAAGTTGAAGTTTGCGTAAGCTTCGGTGACTTTATCAGAGAGCTTGATGAGCTGTCCCATCACCCATGCGTCCACGGTGGTTGCATCTTCGTCGGTGAATTTGACCTTGCCAGTAGCAGCATCGAAATCACTGAGATTACTTAACAAAAAGCGGATGGTATTGCGGATTTTGCGATACTCTTCACCCGCGATTTTGAAGAAACTGTGATCGACTTTGATGTCGTTATCCACATTTAAGCGGCTCACCCACCAACGGCAAATGTCTGCGCCAAATTCTTTGAGCAAGTCCGCAACGTTTAGTGTATTGCCCAATGATTTGGACATCTTTCGGCCGTCTTTGCCAACCATAAAGCCATGCGTTAGGACGGTTTCAAAAGCAGGTTTGCCGGTGACTCCGATGGCGGGCAAAAGTGAATGTTGGAACCAGCCGCGGTGTTGGTCGGAACCTTCAAGATACAGGTCGGTGATCCCCGGAGCGTCATCAGGTTTGGCTAAGCCTCGTTGACGCATGGTTGCGTTCCATGATGAGCCGGATTCAAACCAAACGTCAAACGTGTCCCGTGCTTTTTGGAATTGAGCGATGTCGGTCGTCTTAGCCCATGCTGGTGCGTCAGGGTCACTGGCCACGTCATAGCTTGCCAGGATTTGCTCCGTGGTTGCGACAAACCAGCTGTCCGAACCATGCTCGCCAAAACATTGTGCAACAGCCTTGACGGAAGCTGCGGTGAGCAACGGTGGCCCTGAAACTTCCGGGGGGGGATAGAAGGCTGGGATGGGTAATCCCCATGAACGTTGACGGCTAATGCACCAGTCGGGGCGGGACTCAAGCATCCCTCGCATGCGGTTGCGTCCCCATTGCGGGATGAAGCGGATTTTGTTTTCAGTGTAGTCCATGGCTAGTTTGCGCAGGGTGCTTTGGCTGCTGGTGGATTGGAAATCTTTGTCCACGCCGATGAACCATTGTTCGGTTGCTCGGAAGATGACGGGGGTCTTACCTCGCCAGTCATGCGGATAGCTGTGCATGAATTTGTGGGTGTGAAAAAGGTTGCCTGATGCGATGAGATGATCGACAACTAGGGGGTTGGCATCCCAGATCATTTTGCCTTGGAGCCAGTTTGGGACAGTGTCATCAAATGTGCCATCGCCTTGGACGGGGCAGTAGATATCTTTTCGATGGACTTGGCCAGCCGTTTTTGTTCGAACGACTGTTTTATTATTTTCCATTACTCGATGCAGGCCTTCGCGCAGGCCGGTTTGATAGTCTTCAACGCCATGTCCAG
>JAESSU010000256.1 GCA_016763955.1 Phycisphaeraceae bacterium
ATCATCAATGAAATCAGCGATGTTTCCAGCGTGGGATACGATATCAGCTCGAAACCACCGGCCACGATTGAGTGGGAGTGACCGGGCAACGACAGGCATTGAGTGATGGATTCAGCGGTAGAACGCTGTTTTGTTGAGGAACTTGATACCATCAGTGAAGGGGTTGTCTATGCCACGCTGCGGCGAGATTTCCTGATCCTCTACCCGCTTGGAGACTACAACCCTGATTGGGCCATTTCGTTCAAACAGGGCAGCGTTAAACACATCTATCTCGTCGCCGAAACCAAGAGCTCAATGTCCACAATGAAACTGCGCGAAATCGAGAAAACCAAGATTGAATGTGCCCGCAAATTCTTCGCCGCGCTCAACCAAAAGGTTGACGAGAACAAGGTTAAATACGATGTTGTAACCGATTACTCGAAGCTGATGGACTTAGTGAGTGGGGTGGCGGCGTGATGAGAAAGATTGGTATGTATAGTTTTTTAGAGGGCTGATCGAGTCGGAATGGGAACAAAAATTGTGGATGAAAAAAATTAGGCAAAGGAAAAATGAAACTTGCAGAAATTAGAATAAATAATTTCCGTTCCTTTGCGGACGAGACAATTTATTTCGACGACTACACATGTTTGGTAGGACCGAATGGGTCTGGCAAATCGACTGTTTTGCAAGCACTTAACGTCTTTTTTAGAAATACAGCAGGCTCCTCTATAAATTTACATTTGTTTTCAGACGAGGATTTTCATCACAAAAATACAGGCAGGCCAATTGAAATCACTTTAACATTCAAGGATTTATCCTCCGATGCTCAGGAGGATTTCAAAGCATATTACAGAAATGGAAAGCTTGTTGTTTCCGCGGTCGCTGAATGGGATGGAGAAAATGCAGAGGTTAAACAATATGGGTCTCGTCTTGTAATGACGGACTTTGCTCCATTTTTTTCCGGATTGCAGGCTAAACTCAGCGCAAAGGAATTGCAGGAAATATATGCGGGGTTAAGGGGGAATTATTCTGATCTTCCAAGTGTATCTACCAAAGGGGGTATGGAGGAAGCTCTGAGAGATTATGAGGAAGGGCACGAGGATTTATGTGAACTTAACCGAGATGAGAATCAGTTTTATGGGTGGAGCAAGGGGGATAATAGGCTGCGAAAGTATTTGCAATGGGTATATGTTCCAGCAGTCAAAGATGCTGCTACCGAACAAGAAGAGGGAAAAACAACAGCACTCGGTCAGCTTTTACAACGGACTATTAGGACAAAGGTGGATTTTCAGGAGCCAATCAATAACCTCCGGAAAGACCTTGCTGTGCAATACGAGTCAATAATAAAAAATGAACAAGGCATATTGGATGGGTTAAGCCAGTCGTTGACTACCCGCATTCAGGAATGGACACATACGGGCACGAAAATAGAGCTCAATTGGCACTATGACCGAGATAAATCGATCAAAATTAATGAGCCTTTGGCGCGGCTCGCAGCTGGAGAGGATGATTTCTTAGGAGAGATAGCACGCCTGGGTCATGGCCTTCAGAGAACAGTATTTGTGTCTCTTCTTCAAGAGCTAGCAGATGATGGCGGTACGGATGTTCCAGTTTTATTGCTCGGATTCGAAGAGCCCGAACTTTATCAACACCCACCACAAGCACGGCACATGGCAAGTCTGTTAGCTGAACTTTCAACCAAGAACTCCCAAATACTCTTGAGCACACATAGCCCGTATTTCGTATCGGGGAAAGGCTATGAAAATATCCGTATGATTAGAAAATCAGATGATGATAAGCAGTCAGCGGTTTCTAGTGTCACACATGAAAAAATATCAGAGATGCTGGCTGTAGCGTTAGGAGCAGTACCCCGGTCACCAACAAGCACGATGGCTGCAATTGAGCAAATAATGCAACCCTCTCAGAATGAACTATTTTTCGCTAGCATAGTAGTTCTTGTCGAAGGCCGTGAAGATGTCGCATTTATATCTACACACTTACAGTTGACGGGGAAATGGAAGGAGTTTCGACGCCATGGATGCCATTTTGTTGTTGCTGAAGGGAAACAAAATCTGAGTAGACCATTAGCTATATCGACCTCATTAAATATACCCGTATTTGTAGTTTTTGATTCTGATTCAATGGCAAACAGAGACAAGCCAGGAGACCATCCACGTAGTAACAAATGTATTTTAACGTTGTGTGGTAAAGGTGAGGCTGACTCAATGCCCGAGGAACATTTTTGGTCAGATAATGTGATTATGTGGAGATCAAATATTGGAGAAGCTGTTATAGAAGAGTATGGAGCCGAGGGGTGGGATACTGCGGAAAACGAAGCCAAAGTAGAACAGGGATTCCTGGATGGTGTTAAACGAAAGAACCCGCTATTGATAACAGCAACACTAGAAACATTATATGCTGGTGGAAAGCGGTCGGAGTTGTTAGAGAACCTTTGCAATAGGCTTTTAGACTACGCTCAAAAACACTGATTATTTTGAGATACGCTAATGTTTAAATTCATTCACGCGGCAGACATCCACCTCGATAGCGCCCTGCACGGCCTGGAGCGATACGAAGGTGCGCCTGTGGACGAAATCCGTAGCGCTACTCGCCGCGCCTTCGATAACCTGATTGAGCTGGCAATTAATGAGGGCGTCGAATTTGTGTTGCTGGCTGGCGATCTTTATGACGGTGACTGGAAGGACTACAACACAGGGCTTTATTTCATGGAGCGCATGGGACGCCTCCGCGATGCCGACATACGGGTGTTTATGGTGGCGGGCAACCATGATGCGGCGAGTCAAATTACTAAACAATTGCGATTGCCGGATAATGTCACGGTGTTTGCAACACGAGCACCTGAGCAGGTTGTTCTCGACGATTTGAATGTGGCGATAGTAGGCCAGGGTTTTGCCACACGGGCAGTCACCGATGATCTGTCGCAGGCCTATCCTCAGGGAGACCCGCAACACTTCAATATAGGCCTGTTACACACCTGTCTTGACGGTAAGCCCGGTCATGAGCCTTATGCACCTTGCACAATTAATGGGCTGCGCTCTAAGGGATATCAGTACTGGGCGCTGGGCCATGTGCATAAACGCGAAGAGGTGAGCCGGGATCCATGGATGGTATTTCCGGGAAATATCCAGGGTCGTCATATTCGCGAGACCGGGCCAAAAGGCTGCACTTTAGTCACTGTGGAAAGCGATGAGATTGTAGAGGTAGAGCATCGTGATCTAGATGTGATGCGTTGGTCTGTGTGTGAGCTAGACGTTTCTACTAGCGAGACGCTTGACGAGGTCTATGAGCAAGTGCGCGAAGGCCTGCAGTCGGCGTTGGATGTCGCCGAAGGAAGGCCAGTAGCGGTGCGCCTGGTCCTGCAAGGAGCCTGTTCTGCTCATTCGGCATTGCATGCGGATCGGGAACATTGGGTTCAGGAATACCGGGCCCTGGCCACGGGGCTTGGCGGAGCGGGAATCTGGCTGGAGAAGGTTTCCATCAAGACAAAGCCGTCGGTCTCTGTTGATGAGGTTCTTGAGCGTGATGATGCATTAAGCGGTCTTTTGCGTGCTGTTAGAGATATGGAGCTGAATGCCTCGGCTTTAGATGAACTCGCTAATGAAGTCTCTCTGCTGCGTCAGAAACTCCCTGCTGAAATGTTAGGTGGCGACGATCCCTATGATCCGACCAATCCAGAACTGCTTAAAGATACTTTGGAGGATATCAAGGAACTACTCGTCCACCGCTTACTGTCCACAGAGCAGGGGGCATAAAGCCAGGATGAGAATAAGTGGATTGAACCTTGTTGCATTCGGGCCCTTTACCGACAGGGTTCTGGACTTTGACGGCGCTGGTTTGCACATCGTCTTTGGTCCCAATGAGGCGGGTAAGAGTTCGGCCCTGCGAGGTCTGAAAGCCCTACTTTATGGTGTTGAAGAGCGTACCCTCGACACTTTCCTTCATGCCAATGACAAACTTCGTCTTTCGGGTTGTTTGCGAACAGCCGACGGAAATGAACTCACGTTTGTCCGACGCAAAGGTCGGAAAAACACCTTATTAACACCTGATGGCGAAGCACTTGATGATCAGGCTCTGCGGCCTTTCCTACAGG
>JAESSU010000257.1 GCA_016763955.1 Phycisphaeraceae bacterium
CCCCCGGCCCCCGGAAGTTTTTTCAATTCAACTTTATGGAATTTAACTACAAATGAGCACAGCCCACCGGACTAAATACAGATTAATGCAAGACAAAATTATTCCAGTCAATCCTATGATAAAAAACGGGTTCAATAGGTATTTTCTTATCTGTGTTTATTCCGGGGTACTGTGTTTAACTGTGGTTAATTGCCTTAGCCCCCTAAGCACACTCCATGCTCAGACACTTAGTTTCCCAGCCACGCGCACCGATGTGCAGTATGTGATTCAAACGAATCTGCAAACGCCCTTGAACCTGCAAAGTCTCTGTTTTTCACAAGATGGTAAAACGCTCTATGTCGGCGGCTACAAAGAAGTATTAGTCTGGTCATTAACTGAAGCAAAACTTGCAGATCGCATCACTGATAACCAACTCACAAACATGATCACCGCAATGCTGGTCATAGATGATGGCAAAACATTGGCCGTCTCAGGTACAGCACCCACCTCCGAAAGTCTTAAAATATCTCAAAATTTAACTTCGCCAATTTTGCTTTTTGACACCACCACCCACAAGCGAATTGCAAAGTTGGGTCAGCCCGGAGATAGCGTTACATGCATGGCACTTAATCCCGATGGCAGCCAACTAGCAGTAGGAACTTACGATGGCAGACTCAGCATCTGGGACACCAAACAGCGAACCCTACTCAAAACATTCCTACAACAAAATAGCTGTATCACCGACATCGTTTATTCTCCCGATCAAATTTGGCTTGCAGTGAGCTATCTCAGCGGGCAGGTGGAAGTATTCGAAACAACATCCCAATTCCCAAGCCTGATTCGCAAATCATTTGATGATAGCGTTAGAGCACTCTGTTTTGACCAAAGTAAAAATCTCAATCTAGCCATCGCAGTGGGCGGGAAAAATGAAGTAAGCATCCGCCTTCTAAATAAGAAAAACTCCAAACGTTTACGCAAGCTAAATGGCACGCCCTCAATCCCTTTGGACATCTGCTGGGCAGAAAAAAACCAAACCGCTTACCTTGCAGGAACCGACCACACCATTGTCTCATGGAAGAAGCTGGGCAAGATCAACAAAACTTTCAAAGCACACACGAACTGGGTCACGGCCATTGCTCTTTCACCGGATGAAAAAGGAATCGCATCCGTGAGTCTTGATGGGACAACGCGACTATGGGATGCCAAACAAGGATTGCTCATGGCCACTTTGCTCCAACTCAAACCACAAACTGATACATGGTTATTCATCTCCAGTTTAGGGACGTTTAACGCATCGTCATCAGACGTGGTGCATTTTTTTAAGCAACCTAAAGAAACACAAAGCAGTCTTCGCAATCAATGGCTTAATCCTAAAAATGTCAGCCAACATTTAGGCTTTACAGCCAAACCATAAAGGCCCGCACCATGTCTATCACCACCTCCCCAAATGTCGTTTTAAGCCTATTGATATGCCTGTCAATGACGATGCCATCCTTAGCAAAAAAAGTTGAACAAGCGACACTCGATCCGCATATTGCTCACCTGTTCCCAGCCGGCGGACAACAAGGAACCACGGTGAGCGTGATGGTCTCTGGCCAAAACTTAAGCAACATCAAAACCATTCGCATCACCGGCAAGGATATCACCGCAAAGCTACTAGAACATGTAACTGATGCTTCCTTACGGGTCACAGTAAAACTGGGCCCAACTGCAAAACCGGGCATGCATGATTTTCGTGTCCTAGCAGAAGATGGCATTTCTAATCGCTTTCGTTTTTTTGTAGATCAGTATCCCGAGGTGACTGAAAAGAAACCAAATGCAAAAACCAAGTCCACCATGGATCTAGACCTTTCACAAGCACAGCGTTTGGCCACCTTACCCGTGGTGGTCAATGGCCGAATCTTCGGGGCAGATCGTGATCTATTTTCCTTTGATGCTCATGCAGGGCAGGTGTTGGTGTTTGATGTGCAGGCACGGGCAATTTTGCCTTTTGTGGCAGATGCTGTACCCGGCTGGTTTCAAGCTTGCATCACTTTATATGACAGTAACGGGCGTGTGGTCGTCTATGCTGATGACAACAATTTCGAACCCGATCCACGTTTGATACATACTTTCAAAGTTGATGGTCGGTACACCGTTGAGATTCGTGATGCACTTTACCGAGGCCGTGCGGACTGGGTTTATCGCTTGCGCATTGGGGAAATTCCGACACTAACGCATGTTTTCCCGCTTGGGATCAGTCGCAATGAACAACAAACTTTTGAGCTTAATGGCGTGCATCTGCCAACCTATAAAATGTCAATCAATGACTCAGGTGACCCTGAAAAACTAAAAAATTTAAGCGTAACGGATGATCAAGGACACGTGAGCAACAGCCTTCCAATTCTGGTGAATGACGCTCCTAGTGTGTTGGAAACCGAGCCCAATAACGGCAACAACCAAGCCCAATTTATCCAATGGCCCGTTTGTATCGATGGCAGAATCGACAAGCCTGGCGATATGGATTTTTTTGCATTGGACGTAAAAAAGAACAACCAAAAATTACTATTTAACGTCTATGCACGGCGGCTAAATTCACCAATGGATTCTTTCATTGACATCATCAACAGCAAAGGCAAATGGCTCAAAGGTAATGATGATCAAGTTGATGCTGCGCTCCCAATGCTCACCCACCATGCGGACAGCCGCCTACTGAGTACTTTACGCAAGGGACGTTATATTTTTCGCATTCGTGAAACACAAGGTAAAGGCGGAGCAGCATATGCTTATCGCCTAGTGGTCAGTGAACCCCAGCAAGACTTTGCACTTCGGCTAATGCCCATTAACCGAAGTATCATGCCCGGTGGCACTGCGGAGTTAACGGCTCAAGTCATCCGTGCGCCGGGATTCACCGCGCCCGTGGAGCTAACGTTTGGCAATCTGCCTCAGGGCATAACTGTACGCGGCGGGCGTATTCCTAAAGGTCAAAACATCGTGCGGATGACTCTCACTGCCCCCATGACATTAGAGGGGAGCTTAATCTCCCCCACACTCACCGGCACTGCCACTCTCGGCAAACAAACCATTACCCGCATTGCTCAGCCCGCCCAAGAGGTCATGCAAGCCTTCATCTACAAACACCGTCCAATCACCCAAGAGCTATTATTGGCCATCACACCCAGACAATATTATTCTCTGACATTAGAGAACCCACAGTTACCTTTGCTTGAAATTCCAGCTGGTGGTCAAGTGCAAGTAACGTTCAACATTCAACGTGAGGGCAAGACAACTCGCCCAATCCGACTTGTCGGTTACAACCCGCCAAGAGGAATCAATATCCGGCCTGGCATCATCAAGCCCAATGACACGCAGGGAACTGTTACGATCATTGCAAACAAAGTCGCCAAGCCCGGCTTTGAACAAAACATCATCATTCATGGCGAAATGAAACAGGGGAAAAAACATCGGATCGACATCCCCGCCCCCGCAATTAGCATTATCGTGATCCCAGCGGACTCAAAATAAATTCAAGCATCACCCGTATCTGCATTCTATCGCCTAGAAGCAACCCTTTATTGGACATAGCTGCATTTCGTTTTGAACATTTAAAAACTGGAATATTAACATCAAGCTTGCTTAGGATTATGCCGATTTACTAGGCATGATTCTAGCTTTTTATCGCAAAACGATGGCCCGATAGTCCAGAGTACCTTATCGTGATGAATGTATTTATAGCTGATGACGATATCGTGTCACAAAAAATAACGCAACGCTATCTCTCGAGTTGGGGCTACACGGTAGACACCGCTAATGATGGTGAAGAAGCCTATACGTATTTGATGCAGCAAGAAATACCTGATCCTCTGATTATTCTTCTGGACTGGGTGATGCCTGGCAAAGACGGTCTTGAAATTCTCAAGGCATTAAAGGCCAGTGATCATGCCTTTGGTATTTATGTCATCATGGTCACCAGTAAAAGCCATGGCGAAGAAATCGCCATCGCCTTGGATCACGGAGCAGATGACTATCTGCGTAAACCCTTTCATCGCAGAGAACTTGAAGCACGGCTCAATGTCGGTGTTCGCACATTACAAAACGAATCTCAACTCATCACAAAAAATAAACAGCTTGATCGCTACGGCGTCAAAATGCAGGAGTTGGCCGAACAACGTGCCCTACAACTCGTGCATGCTGACCGCATGGCCACACTCGGTGTGATGTCTGCGGGAATCGCTCATGAAATCAACAACTCATCATCATTTATCTCAGGCAATGTGCAAACACTAGGCCGCGTCTGGGACCGCCTGATTCAGAGTCTAGATCAGATGCTTCGGGATCAACCTGAGCAACTCCCTGACAAACAACTTGTCGAATTCGTAATTGATGAAGTCCCTTCCATGCTCCAAGGCATGCGTGAGGGCGTGAGCCGAATTCACAGCATCGTCAAAGGCTTATCTGAATACTCCCGTGATGATCGCGGTGATTGTGTTCAAATCGATCTTGCCAAGTGCGTCGAAAAAGCGATGGTCATTTGCGCTCACAGAACAAAACATGTTAGCCAAGTCCATATCGACAAACAACCTCTTAAGGGAAAAGTCCTGGGCATCGGCAATCAAATTGAACAGGTACTTGTCAATCTCCTTAGCAATGCTTCTGACGCGTTAGAAAATGTGCCAGAAAGCCGCATCGACATCACGATTCGGCAGATTGGCAACATCGCACAAATTTGTGTCTCAGATAACGGGCCCGGTGTTAAGCCCGAAGCGATTGATCATATTTTTGATCCGTTTTACACCACTAAGGGAATTGGCAAAGGGACC
The DNA here is from genome assembly GCA_016763955.1 of Phycisphaeraceae bacterium. Lineage (GTDB taxonomy): Bacteria > Planctomycetota > Phycisphaerae > Phycisphaerales > Phycisphaeraceae > UBA7800. The sequence goes on from JAESSU010000257.1 coordinate 4,779, forward strand.
GGACTAGGCCTTACCATTAGCTCAAAAATTATGTCCAAACACAACGGCCAGTTTTACCTAGATACGACCTATACCAAGGGTGCCTGCTTCGTGCTGGCCTTACCGATTGAAGACAGCGAGGTTCTTTCGTGAAAGTTTCATTACTAATCGTTGATGATGAAGAACAGATTCGACAGATGCTCTCGAGGCATTTTAGATTGCTCGGTTTTGATGTGCATTTAGCATATGACGGACAAGACGCGATTGAGGTCATCGAAAAGCAAAAAATCGACATTGTCATTTCAGATATTCTCATGCCCAACAAAACGGGCTTGGATTTGCTTCAATACATCAAGCACTACAGTCAGCTCATACATGTGATTATGATCACCGGGTATGTCTGCCTAGAATCTGCAATGAATTGCATGCGCCGTGGGGCACAGACGATCATTTTTAAACCACTTGAAGATATGACTGTATTAGAAACTGCAGTCAACAATGCTGTAGAGAAAATACACCATTGGATCAATATTCTTCAAGAACTTCAAGCTCAAAAGCCAGGAATGGTAGGCCATGGATCCAAATAACACCCCTACAATTGAACTCGATGATGCCCTGGTTCAAGAGTTTATTGATGAAGCAATGGACACCCTTAGTTCATTGGACCCACAGTTCGTCGAGTTAGAAAAGAACCCCGAAGAACTGACCATCATTGAAACGATCTTCCGCCCCGTGCACTCAATCAAAGGCAACTCCGGCTTCTTTGGCTTTGGCCAAATCAAGCAGCTTGCCCATGAACTTGAAACCTTACTGGACTTGATCCGTAAAGGTAAACTTGCAGTCTGTAGCGATGTCATCAGTGTCCTGCTCAGTGGCATGGATGCGCTGCGGGAAATGTTCATCCGTGTCAAACAAAACGAAACGGAAATCCCAGAGGGTGACACCTCCATTGAACAGCTTATTACAAAAGTTAAATGCGTTGCCCAAGGCAATAGTGAAGAAGCAACGTGGCAGCAGATACAATTAACTTTAGATGTCCTTTCACCTTTGTTACAAGATCAAAGTGATGACATCTCAATGCAATTTGCGGAACTTAAAAGCCAACTTCACAAGATCAATCCACTAGACAAATCTAATGACGATGATGCAGCGAACACCGCCAATCAACCGTTAATGGGATACCTTAAAACGCTTGAGGCGAATCCAGAAGACAACCAAACAATTGAGAAACTCCTTGAAACGCTACGTGTAGACCAAGAAGCCTCGACTGTCCAGGAAATCATCGATCAATACACAGATGCGATTGAAACGATGGAAGTTTTTCTCAATACTGTGGGACTTGACGAGCTAGGCCTTTCCGTGATGGAAGATAAAATCATGGCCCTGCCAGCTAGTGCCTTAGCAGAACCTGAGGCCGCGACTCAAGTCACCGAGCAGGCTGCTCAAAAAGAACAAGCCTCAACAACTCCTACGCCAACACAAAAAAACCTGCAAAGTCCAATGACGTCCATAAAACCATGCGTGTTAGCGAATCGTGTATTGACAATTTCCTCGAATTTGTGGGTGACCTGATTGTCGTTGGCGATATGTATTCAACTGTTTACAACATGATGATTCGATCACAAGCTGACCGAAAACTCATTACGACACTCAAACGAACCAACGAAACCTTTGCATCACTGTCGCAACAGCTTCAGGAAAGCATCATGTCCATCCGCCGCGTGCCAGTGGGGACATTGTTGCAAAAAGTTCCTCGTCTGGTTCGCGACATTGCGAAGAGCACAGGCAAAAACATTAAAGTCGATGTCGCAGGCGATAGCATTGAACTGGACAAAAGCCTCCTTGACCTGCTAGATGCCCCATTGGTTCACATGGTTCGTAACTCGGCGGATCATGGCATTGAATCGCCTGAAAACCGCTTAGCAGCAGGCAAATCCGAACAAGGAAACATTGATGTGAATATCGGCGAAACCGATTCGCGCATCATACTCACCATCATCGACGATGGCGGTGGTATCCGACTGGACAAAATCAAAGCCAAAGCTGAATCACTGGGCATTATCCAACCAGGCCAAAACCTTAGTGAAGATGATCTAATCAACTGCCTCTTTGCA
>JAESSU010000258.1 GCA_016763955.1 Phycisphaeraceae bacterium
CCGCCGGTGGATTGCATGGCAGCTTGTAAAGTTTGGTTTAAGCCTTCGAGTTTAAGGTCCACGGTGCAGACACCTTTAAACAAGTTGTCTTTGTAATAGGGGACGGTGCAGGTGACCATGGGTTGTTTGGAGTACGGGTCGGTGTAGGACTGTGACCAGATTGCGGTGCTAGGGGGGTAGTATTGGGCGGGGATGTACCACGATTCATTGTGATAGCCTGGGCCGTTGGGGTCGTTGTAATCGTCGTAGAATTTGAGCGTGCCGTTGGGTTGTTTACCCCAGAAGAAACTACGTCGTTGGATATTTGGCGTAAAGGTATAGGGTTCAGGCCAGACTCCCCCGCCGGCGACGATTCCTTGCATGTCAGCGGAGACGATGATTTGGCTGAAGCTTTTTTTGTATTGCTGGACATCGGGTTCCATGATGCTTGCTAGGTCCGCCATGACACAGGTTTGGTTTTGTGCTTGCGTGATTAGGCCACTGAATTCGGAGATTACGCCTAGGCATAATTGCTCTGCGTAGTTTTTGACTTGTGTGATGAGTGATGTGCGATGGACGGTGTAAATTGTGAGGGTTGTGGCGATGATGAGCAAAGTAAATATTGCCGTATTGATAACCATCAGGCGTAAGTAATCCCGTGAAGTATACATTTGTGAGTTTGTCCATTTGTCCATGTGAATCAGTCTTGACTACGGTTAAAAAAATATTGGCGTAACAGCCTTGCTTCATTGCCTGATTGCCTAAATCGTAGAGCTAAGCGAATGCTGGCTGCAAGATTAAATGATGAGACATTCAGTTTCTTTTAAGTTCCCAATTGTGGTCATTACTGTTAAATCGGTTAGTTGTCTGTTTTTCTTAAGAAAAAGGGATTTATTCATTGCATAGCAAGAGGTTACAGGAGGAATATAAAGACTTGTCGGACTGATGAAATAGGGCGAGCATGGCAAACAAAATAAAAAAATACAATAAAGGGTTTTTTTAGTAATGGAGGGCAACTTTTAACCGATACACAATATTGGAAGGTTTGATTGAATACGACTTTCTGACATAAGAACTCAAATGAATCAGTTTGATTCATTTTATGATTAAAACCTCGGCGGGTGGAAATAAACCTGGCCCCCCCCCTGCCCTCGTCGGGGTTTTTTTGTCATTTAATGACTTAATACAATCTGCATTGACGTGACTATGCCTTGTCAGGGCCATGGGTTGCACCACACCCGGTATGAAGTTGTTTGGACGGCATCATTTTATAATCACAATAGTTATAAATTTATTGCCCGTGCTTTGGTTGCTGTGATAAATCCATTTAGATTGATCTAGCAGACAGCAAACTCATCTTGACATACAATTCATTAAACGGTGGCTAGGCAATATCCTGCATCCTATTTGTATGCGGGGTGTTTTTACTTGTTGTTTGTGAGTCACTTTGTGTTACGGTCTTTTCTGGGAGATTTGACGTTGCCCTTTCTGTTTATCCAAACAACTGAAAATCGCCGTTTGCTGCAACTGCCGCTTCATAAGACTACCATTGGTCGTTCTAACACCAATACGGTGACGATCGAAGAGGACTTTTCGAGTCGAGTGCATTGCACGATTCAATTGGTGGATGGGCGCTATATTTTGCAGGACAACGGTTCACGCAACGGCACGAAGATGAACGGACAGCCTATTGCTAGCCCAATTAATCTGAGTCAACAAGCAACATTCCAGATTGGTCAGACCCGTTTTACATTTTCTGTTAATGACCCAAGGCTCGATCCCAACTGGCTTAGCAGGCCCACTTGGGTCGTTCCCCAGCCAGCTCATGCTATGCCTAGCGATCCTAGTCAAGTGTTTAATGCTCAAAACCAGGCGCACCTAGAAAATGACTCACAGGCCATTGCCGATGATCCACTGTTAGATGATGAGGCGGATTTGGAGGACAATGTCCTGTTTGATCCCAATGCACAATCGCATTTGACGGATCCTTTTGCAGTTTTACGTCGGTTTATCAAGCCTCATCGTGCGCGATTAAATTTTCAGGTCAATCAGATTGGACTGGTCAATTCACGCGGAGTGCATCTGCATCCTACGGCACTGGCCCAAAGTGAGCAGGAACTCACGGAACAAATCGATTCAAAACAAGCCAGCGATGAAAATGTCGGGCAGGCTGTGAATCTCTTCCGCTTGCTGTTGCTGGCGGCATTTGCGGGTAGGGCATCGGACATCCACTTTGAACCAGGCTCAGAACATCTGCATATTCGCCTGCGCGTTGATGGTTCGATGGTCTCATTAGTTCAAGCACACAGTCTCTTGGGCGCTCGGCTATATGGTTTAATTAAAGTCCTTTCTGAGATCGATATTTCCAAGCGATCCAATGTTCAAGAAGGACACTTCCGTACGCAGCTACCGGACCGGATAGTGGACTTTCGAGTGAGTTTCACGCCGGTGATCCATGGGCAAAAATTAGTCATTCGTGTGCTGGATTCCGAAAGTGCGCCCCAGCATCTTGATGACCTGCAATTACCTGACTGGATGCTTAGTCATGTTCGCAAAGTCTCAACTCAATCCACGGGCATGATCTTAGTCTGCGGCCCAACAGGGAGTGGCAAGACGACGACACTCTATGCAGCATTGCGCGATATCGATGTCCAACGCCGTAACGTGATCACCATTGAAGACCCCGTGGAATATCAACTCGAAGGCGTTACGCAAATTCCCATCAATTCCAAGCAGGGAAATACCTTCCACTCTATGTTGCGATCCGTGCTTCGGCAGGACCCCGATGTCATCCTGCTAGGTGAAATCCGAGACCGCGAAACCGCAGAGACGGGCATGCAAGCAGCCATGACCGGCCACCTTGTGCTCTCCACCATCCATGCAAAGGACTCCGTAGGAACCATCTTCCGCTTGTTGGACTTAGGTGCTGAACCTTACCTTGTGGGCAGCAGTATGAATCTGGTTCTTGCTCAGCGACTCATCCGCCTGCTATGTCCAAACTGTAAAGCAGGTCGCAGACCCACGCCCAAGCAAATGCATCAAATGGGCAGCTTTGGCAAAAACATCGGCGAAATCTACTACCCCGTGGGCTGTCCCCAATGTTTTGATCAAGGTTATATCGGTCGTCAGGGTTTGTATGAATTACTCACCATGACCGATGAATTGCGTGATGCAATCCTCAAGAGCGCGACCATGGGCGCAATCAATGATGCGTTATCCCGCGTACTCTTCACTTCACTGGAACAGTCCGGCTACAAGCTCATCTCCGATGGCATTACCTCCCCCGAAGAACTCGACCGCATCGTCGGCTCAAGCAGCGCGTGAACCGTCAAACCCCAACAGACATAAGCAGCAAGAAGCTTAATTTAATGAATCCTAGCTGCGATGCAACGCATCGCTGATCCCTTGCAAATCTGTGAAATTTTCGATCGAATCAC
>JAESSU010000259.1 GCA_016763955.1 Phycisphaeraceae bacterium
GAGCGATACGCTCTGCGGTGATGATGGGCTTTGGACAGCTCACTGCGGTGATCACTAAATCCGTATGGTCTAGTTCATCACCAAGCTGCTGATAAGGCACACATTTACCATTGCAAGCTTGAGCGAGTGTGCGTGCATTAGCTAGCGTCCGACTGGTGATGGTGAACTGCTTAACTTTTGCACTGCGTAAATGTTGACAGATGAGCTGTGCCATTTCACCAGCTCCGACGACCAAGACACGTTTATCGCTAAGGTCCTCAAAAATTTTACTCGCCACATCCACCGCAACTGAAGGTACGGAAACTTTTCGCGTGGCAATGTCGGTTTTATTCTGCATCCGTTTGGCAACAGAAAATGCATGATGGAAAAGTCGATTAAGCAGCCGGCCAGTGGAGCCTTGCTCAATGGCTAACGTGTATGCTTGCTTAACCTGATGAATAATTTGAGACTCACCCACAACCATAGAGTCTAAGCCGGACACCACACGAAAGAGATGTCGAATCGCCTGCTCATCGGTGAACTGATAGAGATACGTTCGGAAGTTTTTAACAGGGATATCACGAGCCAAAGCCAAGAAGCTCACCACGTCATTGACTGTGGGATGCTCAGACTCACTGGCTACGATGACTTCCACGCGGTTGCAGGTGGAAAGGATGGCAACTTCACTTTGAGGGAACTGATTTTGAAAAAGCATCAAAGCAGTAGAAACGCCCTCACGACTAAAAGCCAGTTGTTCACGGACTTGTATGGGGGCCGTACGATGGTTCATGCCAACGAGCAGAATACTCATAATACTTAACGCCTTTCTTGACCGTTTTGTCTATTTTCACGTCTGGTCACTGCGATACTCGCAAGCCATAGCCACGCTGCATAGCCAATGATTAAGCCTAGTCCCACGACATAAGCTCCGATAGCATAATTAAGACTATTCATACGACACCTCTATTTCCTGAAGTGATGGTCGGTCGAAGGGGTCTCGCGGTTTTAGATTTTGGCAAGGGCAACTCTCGTGTGATGTTGCATGCGGCTTGTCTTTTAGCCAGTTTGAAGCTGGCAGCGATTAGGCCAACAGTGACCATGATCACTGGGATAAACCAAAAAATCAGTGTGCTTTTCATTGCGGGTTCAAGTTCGATAGAGGAAGGATGAATGTCAGGCATGAGTCTGACGGAGAGATAGACTAATGGGACATCCAAAAACGCGACCACGCCATATACCGCACAAATCATGGCTCGACGTTGTGACGATTCAATAGAAGGTCTGATGACCAGATAAACGACGTAGAGTAGCCAAAGGACCAAACTAAAAGTCAGTCGCGGAGTCCATTGCCACCAAGCGCCCCATGCGGCTCTGCCCCAAATCATACCCGTGAGTAAAACGATAGCTGCGTAGATGACTGCGACTTGTGCCGCTGCATGGGCTAGATGATCCCACATGGCTTTGCGTTGCCAGAGGTATCCAACACTTGCGACAAACACGGTCAAGCAAGAAAAAAAAGTACATATGGCGATGGGCAGATGCAGATAGAATATTTTTTGCACTGGCCCCATCGTCACTTCCGTGGGCGTATAGGCAAAGACCATTACGACACCAATGGCAAGTAAAGCTAGGGTTGCCAACCAGTATATGCTGACAAAAATGGAGTTCATTTGTTTCATGGTTCACGTCCCCCCCTTAGGGTTCAAGGATCAATTCAAAGACCAGCCAACTGGTGACCAAATAAAGTACGTCGGCAGCTAGTAACACCGTCAAGCCCGTGCCACCGATAGGCTTGCCGTCACGGAACAATTGAATCATCATCTGCGTTGATGCGATGACTAAGGGCAGGGCCAGCGGCAAGACGACAATCGCCAGTAAGCCCCCCTGCAACCTCGTTGAACTAACAACCGCTGCAAAGAGCGTGCCTACGGCAGCAAAACCCAAAATACTCATCGCCATAATCATGGTAAATTGCCCTGGTGCCGCCGAAAGGTCAAACCCAAACAACACAACTGCAACTGGGGTAATCACTAATGCAAGGATCAGCATCAAGATCAGGTTACTAATAAGTTTTGCGACATAGATGACGCTTCGGTCAATGGGCGCAAGTAGCAAGCTTGCCAATGCGCCATCGTGACGTTCGACGGACATGGTTTTCTCAAAAACAAGAACACCGGCAAAGAGATAAGCCACCCAGAGGGTTGCGGTTGCCGAAGCCCCATTGGTTAATTGTTCAGGGCCTAGTCCCAATCCAAGGACGACGATGATGAGTATCCCTAGCACGATGACGAGTCCTAGGGTTTGGCGGCTGCGAGCTTCGATGCGAAGGTCTTTGCCGGTGAGCATAATAATTTGGCGAAGAAGAAGCATCATGATATACCGATCTCTTGGATGACGGTTTCCAGGTCCAATTCACAGGTTTGAGCATCCACTACGATGCGTCCTTGCCTAAGTGCGATAGCGCGTTGGGCGAGTGCGAGGCTTTGTTCAATGTCATGATTCACGAGCACGATGGTCATGCCTTGGGCATGTAGCTGTGCAAGTAAATTTTCAAGCATGCGTCCTGATGCCATATCCAATCCTGAGAAGGGTTCATCAGCTAACAGGAGTTTAGGATTGTGCATTAGTGCGCGGGCGATGGCTAAACGTTGAACCATTCCTCGGCTAAAGGTACATGCCGGATCATCAGCTCGGTGAGAGAGTGCTACTTGATCGAGCAATTCTTCAGCACGGTCGGTTGGATTTTTGACGTTGTAGAGTTTGCCGAAGAAGACAAGATTTTCCAATGCCGTTAGATCACGATAGAGCATGGGCTGGTGACCGATCATGCCGATGTTGGCACGGATGGCAGGATTACCCCGTCCAACACGTTTACCAAAGAGTCGTAACTCGCCAGCAGTGGGCACAGTGAGTGTCGCAAGCATATGAAGCAAGGTACTTTTGCCTGCACCGTTGGCTCCAAGTAATGCGACATAACTGCCTGGGTTAATGTCAAAGGTCAGGTCATGGAGAATCGCCCGGTCATCAATATGAAGTGAGAGACCCCGTGCGCGGATCACCCAATCCAAGGCGTCCGCTTGAGGCGACTGTTTGTCGGCGGTGATCAAATCTGTGGCGGTCATGAAACACATCTCATCCTTGGTTTTTATTGTTGGGCTTGCCTGTTTGTGGGCCTTTGACGACAAAGACCATTCCCACTGCGACACTCAATATACCCACCCCAATGCCAGCGATCATTTTGGCAGTATGATCGGGCTTAGCGGCCTTGGTTGCATCGGCAGTTGCATCGGTATTAGCCTGCTTGTCATGTTCCAAGTCGCAACAGGCATCACCAGCGGAAGATTGAGGCCCTGCGGCGTTGGCCTGAGTTGCATCGGGTAACCCTACAAAGTCGAGACTGATTTTTTGTCCTGCAACAATTTTGCTAGCTGAGAACATACGTACCATTTGCGGGCCAGCTTTCATGGATTCACCGACTTTAAGACCGTGTACCGTGATCGTTGAACCGTCATCCGGAGTAAAAACCATTAGATGTTTGATATCCGTAGGCACGATAATTTGGATTAGAGCTTTGCCTTCTATAACGGGGATCAGATAACTAACCTGCACTTGGATAGTACCCGGTAACAAGGGCAATCCGTCGACAATACGATGACCTACAACTTTAATTTGGTCACCTTTCAAACCTTTGCCTAGGACAATTTCACTCGCTGTATTTGAAATGGGAATCACCAACGTCGCGCGGGCATCAGCTGGAACATTGTCGATAAGTTCAGACATCGGCGAGCCTAGCCAAGTGCGATCACCAGGGGTGGTAATAGAGATCATTTCTTTAACCACGAGTCCCTGGGGGATGCGTTGAACCATGATATGGCGCATATTCATTTGCCAGCCAGGATTTTGGGTGGTGGTTTCAAAGATATTAAGTCGAACCATCTGATCCGGTTGCTTTGCAGACATCATCTGCGTCATCGCGCGATAAGGTACGTGGGCATGAGTCAATGTCACTAGGGCTTGAGCGGGGCCGTCAAGCTGAACTTTTTCAACAATGTGTACGCCATGTTCATCGAGCTTGCCATTGATTGTTTTGACGATTTTGTTTTGCACATAAAATTCCACACGAACGGCATTGCCCGCAGGCGCTTTTGCGTCTTGGGTTCCTTGCGTAGCCTTAATCGCAATGGATGCACTAAAAGGCACTGCGGGAACCGAACTCTGCTCACCCCCCACAACAGGATGACCCGCAGGCATCTGCGGGTGTCCCGAGGGAACGGCTGCATTACTAGCGGGCATTTGTGGATGACCGGCAGGCAACTGCGGATGGCCTTGAGGCAACGCCATTGCAGGCTGTGAGGTTGCGGGGGTTGCGGCGGAAGCAGTCAGCGGAAGTAGCATTGCCAACATTGCAGTAAGCATCATTAATTTTGTGATAGAACGTAACATGGCGGGAGCTCCTAATGAGTTTGAGTTTATTTTTGAAAGCAAATTTTAAGCATCAGTCACTAAAGGTACAGTCGATCCCGTTTGAGGCACATCTTGTGTGCGATGAGCCAATAATTTAGGAAGCATAGAAAAGAGAGCCCCTAGTGTCATAGCAATGCCGCCGATCCATATCCAAACGACCAATGGGTTAATGATAGCCTGTAGTGCAACGAGATCACCATCTTGTTCCCAACCTGCAAGTGTGACATACAGATCACGTTTGAGATTTGATTTTAACGCAACATGCGTATTAGGTTGTTCGGACTTGTCATAAAATCGCACTTCAGGCCTAAGTGTTCGCACGCTTCCATCAGGGTTAGTCAATTTTACGATGGCTTGCACAGCCGTAAAGTTAGCATTTCGAACTTCGTGAAGGTCTTGCAAAAGCATCGTATAACCTGCAAAAGTAGTTTGTTCACCTCGCTTAAGCTGAGCGGTGGTTTTTTCATTAAAGAGACTTGAGCCCGCCACGCCGATCATGATTAGAATCATGCCCAGATGGACAAACTGCCCGCCGTAGCGACGATGGTTATCATCAAACTGTCGAAAGAGTACGGCAAAAGCATTGCCATTTGATGCTCGGATATTGCGGAACCAAACGGTGATCAAATCATTAAATACGTTGGCAATGGCCAAGGCACTAATGGTCACGCAAGCCATCGACCAAGGTTCGCGGAGTCCTAAGATCAGGGCTAGGATTAATGCGATCACTGCGATTGCCACGGGCAGACGCAATTTTTTGGCAACACGTCGAGCATCACTCACGCCGTACTGTAAGGCAGGTCCTATTGCCATGAGCGTTAGGAGTAACAATGCCATGGGAAGAATGACTTTGTTGTAAAATGGAGGGCCGACACTGATGGTTTTTCCGGTGAACAAATCACTAATCAGCGGGTAGATGGTTCCCACGAGTGTTGCGCCTGTGATGATGAGTAATAGCACATTGGTTAGCAGAAGCGCCCCTTCGCGGTTGCACAAACCTGTGAGGGGTTGTTGAGCTTTAAGGTGATCACGTCTCCAAATAATCATTACCACAGTGATGATGATGCAGACGGCTAGGAAGCCTAAAAAGAATTGGCCAATGGATGATTCGGGGAATGTATGGACGGACTGGATCACACCACTGCGGGTGAGATAGGTGCCGAAGATACACCGCAAGAAAGTGATGGCAATAAGACAGGCGTTCCAGAATCGGAAGGTGTGGCGTGCTTGTTGAACCATGATTGAATGCAATAATGCAGTCCCTGTGAGCCAAGGTAATAAAGATGCGTTTTCAACAGGGTCCCATGCCCAGTACCCCCCCCATCCTAGTTCGATGTATGCCCATTGAGCACCCAACAGAATACCGATGGTGAGAAACAACCATGAAAAAAGCAGCCAACGACGCGTGTTGGCAATCCACAAGTCATCACGCCGTCCCGCAGCTAAAGCTCCGATGAGCATGGCAAATGGAATGGTAAAGCCCGCATACCCCACAAACATAGTCGGTGGATGAGCAATCATGCCCGGGTCTTGAAGCATGGGATTAAGTCCATGTCCATCTGCGGGGACGATTGCTTGCGTCGTAAAAGGATTGGCTGCAAAAAGCAATATGGCTGCAAAAAAACTATTCACAAAAGCCATGATTGCTAACGTCGCAGCGACTTCTTTACCTTGGAGCTTGCGTTGTTGCCAAATCAAAACAGCCGTCATTGCCACCAACAACCAAGCCCAGAGTAGTAGGCTTCCAGCTTGACCGGCCCAAAACGAGGCGATTTTATAACCCCAGGGCAATGCGATCTCAGAATAACTCGCCACATAAACGTTGGCGAAATCGTTTTGCATAATGGCTGTCATCAACACACCACAGGCTGCTGTGATGAGCAAGGCATTACCTAAGAGCCAAACTCTCGCCCAACCTAAGGCTCGCTGTGATTCAAAGCGGTAAGCCATGATCGTTGCCAGCAAGCCTATGCCAGCGGTGAGTATCGCTAGTGATAAACTATATGTTCCAATTTGATCAATCACGATTTTTCCTCCATACGCTCGGTATGATCGCCGGTGTATTTGCTGGCACACTTCGTCAAGAGAATCGTGGCCTGAAATATGCCTTGCTCATCGAGCTTGCCTTCCACGACCACTTCACTACCGGGCTTGAAAAGATCAGGCACGATACCGTGATAAACAACATTGACTTGAGTAGTATTGCCCAACAATGGAAAAACCGCGCTAAGCTGTGCAGGTTTAACGGTCACGTCTTCGTCAGCGACCTTGCCACATAAGCGTACACGCTGGTCGTGGTACTCGATGCCTTGTGTGAAATCATCGACATCCACATAATAAACCCACCCGCCTTGTACCCCAGCAAAAACAAGGTAGCTTAGGCAAGCTGTCATGATCAGACCAGCGACTATAAATTTGGAGCGAAGATGATTCATGGCGGTTCCTCTTTGTCATAATGACGTAAGGACTACCGCAATCTCGGTGCCAACCCATAAAAATATGTTTTTATGCGTAAAACAAGGCATTTATCCTGAATCAGACATCTCTTAATGTGAAATATTCTCAAATTTGAGACAAATTAATCGCCGCAGGCTCTTGAGCATGAGAACCCCCCCTCAACCCAAGCCTCCAATGCGATCAATCCATATGGCAACTTAGACACAGCTTGCTACGGTCATTGGACATGACGAGCAAATTATTTTCTTTGGAATAAGGACTGTGGCAACTAATGCAACTAACCTTGCCATCCACTAATTGAATGCGTTGATCCAGACTCATAGGTAACGCAAATGCAATCTGTGAGCCAGTGGAGACAACCTTATTGCCCGTCGTCGGATAAGTCATGCCAATGGGATGTTCACCGCCACGATTGCCAGAAGCTCCGAAACCTCGGCCTATCCCCATCCCGCCCCCAGAGACATCACTGGCAATTGAACCATCATGGCAGCTTAAACA
>JAESSU010000260.1 GCA_016763955.1 Phycisphaeraceae bacterium
AAGAGCAAGTCGAAGATGCGGTCCAAGACATGGCTAGCGAATTGCTCCGTGTGCAAGCTGCAAGACAAGCTATCCCCGGCATTCGTTTCCCACCAGACTCCAAATGGCAAACGGACTTTGAAGCTGAGTTCCCGTATCAAGAAACAGATGACCAGCTTGCTGCGATCCATGCGTGTAAACAGGATATGCAATCTCCAAGGCCGATGGATCGCTTAATTTGCGGCGATGTAGGCTTTGGAAAAACCGAGGTCGCCATCCGTGCTGCATTTAAAGCAGCAGACAACGGCAAACAAGTCGCCATCCTCGTCCCCACCACCGTCTTAGCCATCCAACACGAACGCACTTTTAAAAAGCGCATGGCAGAATACCCTATCAACATCGAATGCCTCAACCGATTCAAAACAGCCAAGCAAGCCAAAGAAATTATCACAGGTTTGGCGACCCAAAAAGTCGACATCGTCATTGGCACACATCGCTTGCTTAGCAAGGACATCCGCTTTGGGGACCTTGGACTTGTCGTCATTGATGAAGAACAACGCTTTGGGGTCGAGCACAAAAACAGGCTGTTGCAATTTCGACTCATTGCGGATGTGATGACCCTTTCAGCCACGCCGATCCCGCGGACATTGCACATGTCCATGCTCGGACTTCGCGACATTAGTTCACTGACGATCCCCCCTGCTGACCGTCGGGCGATTGTCACTGAAGTGATCAGCTATAACGAGCATCGCGTCAAAAATGCCATCATTCGTGAGCTAAATCGCAATGGGCAAATTTACTATGTCCATAACCGTGTGCATGACATTCAAGAAGTTGCAGATAATATCAAACGACTGGTCCCTGATGCGCGTGTAATTGTCGGGCATGGGCAGATGGCAGGCCATGAACTTGAACGGGTCATGCTCAAGTTCATTCGCAAGCAAGCTGACGTACTGGTGTCCACCACGATCATTGAATCGGGGATCGACATTCCCACTGCTAACACCATGATCATTGACCAAGCGGACATTTTTGGTTTAGCAGAACTGCATCAACTTCGCGGCAGAGTAGGACGTTATAAACATCGGGCTTATTGTTATCTAATGTTGCCTGAAGACCGGCCGGTCAATGATAAGGCGGTCAAACGGCTGCGTGCTATTGAGCAGTATGCGATGCTTGGCGCGGGGTTCAAGATTGCCATGCGTGACTTGGAAATCCGGGGTGCGGGGAATTTACTGGGCGCTGAACAGTCTGGGCATATTGCAGCCGTTGGATATGACATGTACTGTCAGATGCTCGAACATGCGACCAAGCGTTTGCGCAATGAACGGGTCATTGAACCGGCTAAAACCCACTTAGAATTACCTGCCATCGGCCAGCTTCCTAAGAGCTATGTCAGCTCGGACAAATTCCGCATGGAAGCGTACCGCCGGCTTAGTCGAGCACTCTCCATGGACGAATACGACGAGGTGATCAAAGACCTAACCGATGCCTATGGCAAGCCCCCGCAACAGGCTCAAACCTACATGGATCTCACGGAGATTCGCCTCGCTGTAACGTTACTTCAAATCGACATTCTCAAACTCGAAGGCCCAGACCTTATCTTCAAAACCAAAGTACCCCCGGAGGTTTTTAAATTATTCGAGGGCGCACCGGGTCGTGTGAGTTTGATTGATCAGAACACGGTCTATTACCGTCCACCTGCAAACTATCTCGAGCCTGTGTCAACCTTGCTTGCAGTGTTACGCAAGCTATTGGTAAGACCTGCACGTGACTTGGATTTTTAATTTAGGGGCATTAAACCCATTTCGTCTTCGAGCAGGTCGTATAAGTCTTGCACATCACCGGGGCGGCCTGCGATGAGGGTGTTCTTGCCAATGAGTTTGGGGATCACGCCTTCACCTGAAAGCTTGTAAAGCATGATGGCATGATCCAGTTCCTTGCCGATCCATGGATCAGTCATCGCTTGATCCAGAGCTTGTTGCGATCCTAAAATTTCGATCGCTTTGGCAGTTGCCGTTTTTGCATCCGCCACATTTTGAATCAACCAGCGGTCAAACTCCGTAAACCGATCAGGATGCGTTTTAAACACAACAAGGCTTAACATCGCAAGCGTGCAAGCATCTTTGTGTCGCGGTTCATTTTTCTCAACCAACGGATTGCAATCACTATTAAGGGGCATGGGCAACGCGATGATCGCTAACTGACCGCCATAACGCTTAACCGCCACCTCAAGACTACCATGCAGCGCACGACAATGCGGGCAGGTGTAATCAAAGAGATACATCAAAAATTCTTTAGCATCAGCAGACCCCATTAATGGATGCAAGGCGGGATCAATCGCCACACGATTGCCCATGAGCAGAACCTGTTTTCTCCCAATTTTTATCGGTGTCTGTGTTGTTGTAATCTGCTCAACTCTATGCGTCACATCCTTAACAGACAGTTGCATACTAAGCATTGCCACCACGGGCATGATCCCAATAAGTGACATCACGCGCGTGCGTTTGGGAGCCATCCACAACACCGCAAGGCTCCCTAGCGAACCCAGCACATGAGCAGACATACACCAGATACAGATTTTTTTGAGGATGACAAATTGCAACACTGAAAACCAAATCGCAGCGCCCAAAATACTGACACTTAATATGCCCGCAATTAACCCTGCGACTCGCGGATTTAAACCACGAATCAAACTCAGTGATCCAAGCAAAACGATATAACTGGCAATCGCCAGAGCGCTAGCAGGAATTTCGCCCACTTTTGACCAGTGACTATTGATCACACTTTCACAATCAAAAACCGTCTGGGCGCTGCATCCAGCCAGCGCCCCCCCACCACTAAGCGTGTGATAAAGCAGATAACCGCTTACGCATAATGCTGCAAACAACAGCCATCGCGTCACCCACAACAGACGATTTGAAGGGGACAATAAATGGGGTGTATCAGTCATTTTTTAAAAGTCTCATGTAAGTAGGGCCAAGCACAAATCCAGCTTTTTCGTACATCGGAATCGCATAACACCCCACGCTTCGATCCAAGATCACCTGTTGGAACTGGGCGCGTTGGGCATGTTCGAGAATATGGTCTAGCAACGTGAGCCCAAGGCGTTTACCACGCATCTGCGGGTCCACATAGATCGGAACGATCACGCCCGTCTGCCCTTGTGTGTAAACCCCACCGAGTGCGACGGACTTGCCCCCCATCCGCCCTAGAAAAAAATCCAGCCGTGGTTCATCTAAGCGGTCTGCCATGATGCTGCTTAACTGTGTTGCCAAGGCTTCACTACCCCCAAAGTCCGTCTCTACCATTCGCTGGTAAATTGCTTTGACTTCGCGGTAGGCAGCTCGTGCGGGGATCACCTGCAAGTCTTGGTTCATTGACTGGTAAGGTTTAAACTCTTTGATCACCAATACCTGCCTTGTGTCCGCACGATAGCCTTGTGACTGAGCATCTACTTGCTGTGCATCCGTCAGTGAGATGGATAAGGGATCGACCACCAAAGCTTGGAGATGTTGATCTGCAAAGTGTTGATTCAGTCGCGCTAAACTTTCAGCCGTTCCATCCCAATCTGCACCACGATTCGCTTGACGGATCAACGGCGCGTTGGCGCAGTCCAAAGCAATCACGCCTTGAAGTTCTGTTTCTTGGCTGACCATACGAGTCATCGCCAGCGTGGCTGCTTTGAGCGTACGGATCAATGATTCATCCGAGGGTTGGTAACTTTGCGGTGCGACTGTTAATTCCATGAATTCAATTCCAAATGCCAAGGTTCCAAAGGTTTTGGGGTCTCAAGGGTTTAAACTTCCGGGGGTTCCGGGGGTTCCGGGGG
>JAESSU010000261.1 GCA_016763955.1 Phycisphaeraceae bacterium
AGTCCATTAGTTATGACACCCGCATGTACAAGCAGGACATCATTGGCTCGGTCGCTCATGCGACGATGCTTTGCCAAGTGGGGTTGATTAATAAAAAAGAACTCGGCCAGATCAAAAAAGGTCTCAAAGAAATCTCCAAAGAGATCGGCGAGCAAGGGCTTAGCTGGCCAGGCTGGCAAGTGGAACTTGAAGATGTGCATATGTGCATCGAGGCTGCATTGATTGAAAAAGTGGGTGACGCTGGACGTAAGCTCCACACCGGCAGAAGTCGTAACGATCAAGTCGCATTAGACCTGAAGCTCTGGATCGAAGATGCAGCAGGCGACCTGCACGAAAAATTTCAATCTCTGTTTAAAAATTTGGTAAAACTCGCCAAACGTGATGGCAAAATTGTCATGCCCTCTTACACGCATTTACAACGCGCTCAGCCCATCGTTGTCGGCGGCGAACTCATTGCATGGCTTAACGCTTTGGATCGCTGTGAGTCGCGCATCACCGCACTGCGTGGTGTGAATAAACAAAACCCGCTAGGCTCAGGCGCAATTGCCGGATCAGGGTTACCATTGGATCGAAACATCACCGCCGGTTTATTACCCGTCGGCCCGCCCACTGCAAGTAGTATTGATGGCACCGCTTCTCGTGATGCAGCATTGGATATGGTCTACGGCTTAGCCATGATTTCTCAGACGCTCTCGCGCTGGGCTGAACAGTGGATTATCTACATGTCCGAGGAATTTGGCTTTTTGAAAATTGGTGAAGCATACACCACCGGCTCATCAATGATGCCTCAGAAGCGTAACCCCGACATGCTCGAACTCATCCGCGGGCGTTGCGGTAATGTCTATGGCAATCTTGTGGCCATGCTCACCATGGTCAAGGGAACACCCATCGCCTACAACCGAGATTTACAGGAAGATAAACGCCATCTCTTTGCAGCGTTTGATATGGTCAGTGATTGCATGGAAATGGCATCTCGCATTATTACCACTGCCAAATTTCAGGAAAAACGTATTGCATCTACCTTGCACCGGGGCTTTTTGGATGCCACCGCATTAGCGGATTATCTCGTGACGCGCAACGTCCCATTTCGCACCGCACATCAGGTGGTCGGATCATTGGTTCGACTTTGCGAACAGAGAAATCTTGAACAGCTCAGTGATCTAAAGCTTGAAGACTTCAATAACATTTGCAAGGATTTAGGACAAAAGTCCAACACCTGTGATGCAGAAATTTATGTTTGGCTTGGTGCTGCTAATGTGGTTAAGCGATATAAAAGTGCAGGCAACGCAGGCTTGTCCGGTTTTGCTTCAGAGCTTAAGGTTTGGGATAAGCGATTAAAAACCAAATAACCCCCCCCGGTAGTTTCCCCCGGTAGTCTCGAAACCCCTAGAAGCACGGGTTATGAAAAGGCTTTTTTCGTGTCTTCTGTGTTTGTCATGGTTAAAATGTCTTGAACTGGAGTGCCAACGATGCTGATTTTTACTGTCATTCAAGGGCCAGACAAAGGGCGGCGATTTGAGTTACCCGATGATGAGCCGCAAATCATTGGTCGCTCGAGTGAAGCATTACCTTTGTTGGATCAAACGATCTCACGCCGTCATGCGGAACTCACGCCTGATGAAGGCAAGTGGTACATCAACGATCAGAAGTCTGCTAATGGCACCTTTGTTAATGGGCATCGTGTCACCCGTCCGAGACTGCTTCAGCCAGGCGATCAGGTTCGCACGGGATTAACGCTTTTTGTTTACGGCTCAAATGCACAGCCTGTACGAAAAACAGACAGTATTCGGTTGTTTAAATCCAACGAGATGGATTCCAACATCGAGTCCTCAGCAAGCAGTGATGAGTCGATGATCATGGCCGTGGCCGAGCCTTCTGAAGCCGCCCTTGTGCAGCTAAAGGTGATCTATGAATTCACGCAGCTGATCGCATCGATTGTCGAAGAAAAAGAACTGCTTCAAAGTATCATGGATTTGATCTTTGATTATTTTCAGGCAGACCGTGGCTTTATTCTGTTGGATGACAATATTTCGAGACACCCCGTGCCTGCGGTGGTTCGCTATCGTGACCAGAAAAAAGAAGAAGACCCGCAAACGATTCCTGTGAGCCGCACGATTGTGCAGCATGTCATGGATAAAGGTGAGGGGGTTCTTTCTAGTAATGCCATGACAGACAGTCGCTTTGCAAGTGGTGATAGTGTGCAGGGGCTGGGCATTCACTCTGCACTTTGCGCCCCGATTAAGTATAAAGACCGAATTTTTGGTGTGATCCATATTGACTCACAGATTGCCAATTACACCTTTACCGATGACCAGCTTCGACTGCTCATTGCAATTGGTGTGCATACCGGCCTTGCCCTTGCCAACGCAGAACTTTATTCAGATCGGTTGCGACAAGAGCGTTTAGCAGCCATCGGCCAAACCGTCGCATCACTATCTCATTCCATCAAAAATATCCTCCAAGGCATGCGCGGCGGAGCAGATGTTGTTGAGCTGGGCTTTCGTAAAAATAACATGAAAGTGGTCGGCGGCGGTTGGCAAATCGTCTCACGAAATCTTGAACGGATTTATGAGCTGACGATGAACATGCTTGCCTTTTCCAAACAGCGTAAGCCGGATTTGGAAATGAGCAATCTCACACCCTTGATGGAAGAGATTGTCACGTTGGTTCAAAATCAGTTTGATCTGAGAAAAGTTGCACTGATCACAGATTTTGCGCCGGACATGCCCCCGGTTCCTATTGATGTTAATGGGATTCATCAGGCAGTTCTTAATCTACTTAACAATGCATTGGATGCGGTAAAATCCGATGTGGGTGCAGTGACATTACATACCAGCTATGACGAACATTTATCCAAGGTCAAAATTGCAGTTACCGATAATGGCGAGGGCATCGACGAAGATCGAATCAAACGTCTCTTCCAACCTTTTAACTCGACTAAAGGTCTTAAAGGTACGGGGCTTGGACTCGTTGTCACGCGTAAAATTGTGCAGGAACATGGGGGCTTTGTCGAAGTGGAGTCTTTGCCAAGCAAGGGGTCGACCTTCACGATTTTACTGCCTTGCACAGTGGATGAAATCCCGTCGTTAGCAGATACACAAGGCCCCTCTACCGGGGGTTATCAAAATACTGAAGATGAAGATTTACTAGACCTA
>JAESSU010000022.1 GCA_016763955.1 Phycisphaeraceae bacterium
GCCATGTTCCAAAGTTCCAGGGGCCGGGGGCCGGGGGGAATATCAATTCAAAAAAATTAACAGTAAGGCATCAATCGCTACTCGCTCGCTTCGATTGCACGCATCTGACGCGGGGAGGCTTCTAGTTCCTTAATCGAGTCTGGAACTTGTTTACTACTCTTGATCCCCATGTCTTGAAGCTTGCGTGTTGTGCTAAGCACGCGGGATTCAAAGCTGCTGGTCATTTTGTTAAAACTACTCACCGATGAATCCAGATTTTTCCCAAGCTTGGCCATGTGTTCAACCACGACCCCGACACGCTCATGAAGCTCTTTGGCAGCATCTTCAATTTGATGTGCATTTTCTGCAAGCTGTTTTTCTTGCCATCCCAGAGCCACCACTTTTAGCAGTGAGATCAACGTCGAGGGGGTCGCAATCACGACATTTCGATTCATCGCATCTTCTAATAATGATGGGCGAGCTAATGCTGCTGCGGACAAAAAGCTATCACCTGGGATAAAAAGCACCACAAAATCGGGGCTATTTGCAAAACCTTCAGTGTACTTCTTAAGTGAAAGTTCTTTGACGCGACTATCAATCTGGCAAGCATGTTTTTTAATCAATTCCTCACGCTGCTGCTGACTGTCGGTCTCCATAGCTTGGAGATAACTTTCGCCCACCGCTTTTGAATCAATCACAATCGTCCGATCATTGGGCAAATTGACCACCATGTCCGGCCGCTGGTTTTGCTCACCCTTCCAGATACTCACCTGCTCTTCAAAATCACAATGAAGCGTCATCCCTGCTAATTCGACAATACGCTTAAGTGCCAATTCTCCCCAACGCCCACGCGTCGCTGAAGAGCCTTTAAGTGCAGTGCTCAAACGCACGGTGCTTTCGCTAAGTTGCTGTTGTGTTTCAAGCAAACCTTTGATTTGTTGATGAAGCCCTTGGTAAGCGCCTTCGCGATTTTTCTCCATCGCGGTCACCGCAGTAGCCTGTTTTTCCAACTGATCACGAATGGGCTTGAGCATCGAATCAATGGCGACCTTGCGCAGCTCAAGGGCCGTGACTGCGTCTTTGTTTTCTGACTCTAAAGATTTTTTGGCTAACAAAAGAAACTGCTCACTGGTCTTTTGCAGTGTTTCGTTGGCTAACGCTTTGAACGTGTTTTGTGACTGCTGTTGGGCTTGTTCAAACGCCTTGATTTTTTGTTCAAGTTCTTGCTTGGAAAGCTCAAGCTGCGTTTTAAGTTCAGAGAGTTGTCCGCCAGAAGTTTCCGCTTGTTCTCTGGCAGTATCGCGTTCAAGCGTTAGCGTCTTGACCTGTGAGCCCAGATGGTTACGGGAGACCCCTATCGCACCGGTGACGCAGGCAAGAATTAATAGGAGAACCAATAAAACGATAATGACCGTGGTGAGCATGAGGCTATGATAACAGCCTCAAAATTGTTTGAAACCCAAAAGACATCAAGACCCAAAATGTCATAGACCGATTTTATGCTTGGACATCCAAATGACGGCGTGGCGGCTCATCGGCATCCACTAAATGAACAGACTGAGATTCGAGGTTCTCAAGTTCCAGTGGCTCAGGTTCCGGGGGCTGGGAGTCCGAAGCAGCTAACGGCTGATCCTCAGGCGACACTTGCTGTAGGGATGAGGTTATTTCGGTGCTATCAGTTTCAGGATGAATGGTACTAAACTGGGGCAGTTGCTCGTTAACCCGAAGCTGCGCAGGGGCCTGCTCCCCGTCCGCATCCCCTTCATCAATCGCGAGCATGTGCTGCTCAAACTGATCACTAATGCGTTGCGTCTTATTCTCTTTATCACGGGTTTTTTTATTTTTACGAGCGTTGACCTCACCTGCCTGATAGGTGGTCTGGGCGACGCCTGCTGCAATGCCTGTTCCAATATGGCTCATAATCCACCCCCCATGGTTTGGGGTTACATGTTGATTTTTACAAATCGGGTGACCGCAAATGCCTAACTGTGACCTTCACAGCAAACTGACAGAAGCCGTCTGGACGGTTGTCCTTCTATTAAAAATATCGTCTAAATGCCCCCAATGCCTGTAAGACTTGGCAAAAATGTTCAATATTACAACGGCATTGCCCCCATAATCCGGCGACTTGATGCCGTTACAATAAGGATTTAGGTCATTTAAAAAAACAAGCCACTTAGAGAACTTTCAAGGACTTATCGCCCCCCGGAAGTTATTATCACGACTCAAATGTTCTAAATTAACTCTCAAGACGACGCATGATTAGCACCATATCTCGGCTGCGATTATCCTTAAAAATGTCAATTGCCAGCTCGAATCCACCTACGCCTTGGACTAAATTCACCAACTCTAGCCAGAGAAATTTACGATCAATCGTCATCAGACGAAACAAGGTCGCAGGGTCCGAAGGATCTTCATTTGCCACGGTATACTTACGGTCGGAAGCGACGACCAAAAATCCGCGGGGCTTAAGTATCCGGGCAGCTTCTTTAAGAACAGGTGTCGGATTAGGGTGCCGTTCAAGCAAGCGATCAATGAGAATTTGATCCACGCTGGCATCGGGTAAGTCGATCTTGCCTTTCGCGGTGAACGTTTTAAACATCGGACGGTGCTGAGGGTATTGCTGCTTCAAGGTGCAGCGGTTGGCAAAATCAACATGGCCTTGCCGATCATCAAACGCGACAACTTGCCCGCCCTGACTGGCTAGCAAGTGCGTCACCAGTCCATCACCAATGCCTATAATCACAAAAGGTTCAGGGACAACCTTGCTCTGATTCACCACATCCAATGTTGCTTTAACGCGAAGATTAATTTTTTTCTGAAATGCCTCATCGTGAGTATAGCGTGACCATTCGGAGTTTTTAAAATCAATATCATTTAACGCAAGCTGGCGGGGCTTGTAAGCTTTGTCACCAAAGTAAAGTTTGTTCCACAGTAGAGGTGAGCCCGCATATTTTTCAGCAATCAATGCCATGTCCGGGGCCAGCCGAGAGAACCCCCATTTGCGTTCAAAGACATCAATCGTGTGCTTCAAACCTTCTTGGGTATCTGCTCGAGTGTTGCGATCTTCACGTTTGACGTGGTTATGAATAAATTCAATATCAGGAACCGCAAAAGTTCGCCAACCTGCCTTGCGTGCGCGGAGTCCAAAATCAATGGTCTGTCCCCGTAAAAAATCTTCATCATAACCCCCTAGATCATCAAAGACTTCTTTTTTACAGCAATAAAAACAGCCCATGACATGATCCACTTCCAAGGGTCGCTTGACCGAATCACGGGGCATGCTGTTGGCCACGTGGGTGTACCCATTGGGATGCAAAATAAAATCACCGTAGGCATGAATGCCCAAATTCGGTTTAAGCTGTTTAGGCCCAATCACGCCCAGATGATCAATGCCCTGCTCAAAGTAGTCAACGAGTTTGCTCACCCAGTTTGGCGTTAGACAAACCACATCACCATCAAGCCTAGCAAGGATATCGCCTTTGGCCATCCGCGAAAGTTTGTTGGCAGTAATGGCAAGTATGCCACAGTGTTTATCTTCCGTCATCGTCAAAAAAGGCTGGCCGTTGCGCCATTTTTTCTTAGCCCATTTTCGCAGTGTCTCTAAGCTGTCATCATCAGAGCCATCATCGTAAACCAATATTTCAAAAGGGATCGTCTCAGTTGCTAACGTACTTTGGAGACTTTGCAGCAAATCCAGAATCAGATTCACGGTTCCATCTTTGGAACTCTGCGCACCGTTATTGAAATTGGGAATGAGAATCGAAACACGAGGTTTTGGCATATCGGACATGGTAAGAATTGTAACGTCCCCCCGGAAGGTCAGACAAGTTGCCACCTTCAGCACCGCCATAAAAATCACAAGTTTATCGCCTCTGCTGCTTACCCCATGAATCCTTGAGTGTGGCTGTGCGATTAAAGATTATTTTTTGA
>JAESSU010000262.1 GCA_016763955.1 Phycisphaeraceae bacterium
CCAGTGTGCCAAGCCATGCAGCTTTCAGGTCAGCTAGGGGGTGATCCATGAGCTGGCCTGCATTGGCACTGCGAACGGTGAGGTTCGCTGAGTCATTAAACCGGCCGACTTCGCCGAATGGGATTTGTTTATCACGCAAGAGTCGGACGACTTGGTCTAGTGACTGGGGCGTGACTTCGACAAGATAGCGGCTGGGCGTTTCTGCAAAGGCTGCTGCAACGTCATCTATGCCTGCGGTGGAGGGCACTGCACAGAGATCCAGATTTAAGCCGATCTCACCTGCGAAGGCCATTTCAGCAGCTGATGCGAGCAGTCCGCCGTCTGAGCAGTCATGCGCGGAGACAATTTTGCCATGGTTAATGAGTCCCGCAACGATGGCCGCTTGAGCGGGGCCGTCATGCAGGTCGGTGTGTGGCACGCTCATGTCACGGCTGCTATCTGCGTAGGCCATGCTGTAATGTGAACCGCACATTGCAGCGGTGGTGTTACCAATGACCAATAGAATATTGCTCGAGGATTTTGCATCCATGGTGCAGGTTTTGGTTGCATCTTGAACGATGCCCATGGCAGTGATCAGCAAAGTGGGGGGGATGCTGATGACGGTGCCGTCTTCGGTGGTGAATTGGTTGTTAAGTGAGTCTTTACCGGAGACGAAGGGGGTTTTGTAGGCCATGGCTCCGTCGTAGCAGGCTTCAGCAGCACGGACGAGTGAGCCAAGGTTTTGGGGCTTGTCACAGCTAGGCCAGCAGAAGTTGTCGAGGATGCAGATGCGTGATGGATCAGCACCGGTGCAGACCACATTGCGATCCGCTTCGTCGATGGCAGCCAGTGTCATCCAATAGCTGTCTCCGCCGGACTTCTCTCCCATGCCTGTTTGTAGGCCGCTACCTAGTGCGATGGCTTTGGGTGAGTTGAGCTTCGGGCGAAGGACGCAAGCGTCTGACGGGCCGTCTTGGTTAGGGCCAGTAAGAGGCTTGACGACTGAGCCGCCTTGAACTTCATGGTCGTACTGGCGGATGATCCAATGCTTTGAAGCAATGTTGGGATGAGCAAGTAAGGTTTTTAATGCATCGCCCATGTCCGCAGGTTTATCTGCTGTAGGTTTCACTGCACTGGTTTCGTACTCGCCGGGTGTCCAATTCGCTTTGCGCGTGGGCGTGGGAATGCCATCATGCAACAAAGGCATGGACAGGCGACCGACCTCTGTATCACGATAATTAAGGATTAGTTCCGGCTCGTTTTTGTCATTAAAACAACCAAACTCACCTAGGTCACACATCTGCACGTCTTCTGAATCACAGATCGCTTGGACGGCTGCAACGTTTTGCTGAGGCACAGAGAGGACCATGCGTTCTTGAGCTTCACTGATCCAAATTTCGACATAACTTAGACCGCGATATTTTAGTGGCGCGTTGTCGAGCGTGACTTTTGCGCCGACCTTTTCGCCCATTTCACCGACGGCTGAGGAAAAGCCCCCCGCACCACAGTCAGTGATGGCAGAAAACAGTGGCCCGCCATCGGTATCACGAGCTTGGAGGATCACATCTAGCGTCTTCTTTTCAGTGATGGCATTACCAATTTGCACCGCATGTGAAAATTCATCTGCATGGGAGTCCGTGAGTTCTGCACTGGAGAAGGTCGCACCATGAATTCCATCACGGCCTGTGCGTACGCCAATAGCAATGATGCGATCACCGGGTTGGGGGTCACCAAAACATTTGTCCAGTGGGATCACACCGACGCAGCCTGCAAAGACTAGTGGATTGCCCAGATAATCATCATGGAACCAGACTGCCCCGTTGACGGTGGGAATACCCATGCGGTTGCCATAGTCACGGACACCGCCGACAACTTGTTGGAGGACTCGCTTAGGATGAATGACACCTGTTGGGATGGGTTTTTCTTGATGGGGGTGTGCGACACAGAACACGTTGGTGTTGGCGATGGGTTTGCCACAAAGACCGGTTCCCATGATGTCTCGGATGCAGCCGCCGATGCCTGTCGCCGCGCCGCCGTAGGGTTCGATGGCTGAGGGGTGGTTGTGTGTTTCAACTTTGATGCACACTGCATCTTCGTCATCAAATTTGACGATGCCTGCGTTGTCAACGAAGACGCTAACGCACCATTGGTCTAGACCATGTTCGGTCATGAGTTTGTGGGTGGCTGCTGCGATGGTGCTTTTAAGTAGGTTGTCGATGGTGACACTGCCGTCCTCGTGAACTTGGTGTCCGGGGCGTGTGGCCCAGTTGATTGCGTTGTCATCTGTGGGCTGCTGATAGTGGATGGTGCTTTTGAGTGTTTTGTGGACGCAGTGTTCGGACCATGTTTGCGCAAATGTTTCTAATTCAATATCGGTAGGTTCACGTTGAGCTTCGCGGTAGTAATCTTGAATGGACTTCATTTCTTCAAGCGAGAGGAACAGGTGCCCTTCGCGTGAGAGCTTGCGGAGTTGATCGTCATCTAGGTCTCGCATGGGGATATGCGTGAGCGTCATTTGGTAAGGCGTACCTGCCATAAATGATTCGGGATGGTAAGGCTTGACGTAGATGTCTTGAATCACGGGGTTGGCAAGACTGCTTTGAGCAAATTCAGTCATTGCTTGTTCGTGGGTTTGCACGCCACTAATGTCATAGCGAACGCCGGTGCTGACTTGAATATCATCTGCACCAAGGCCTGTGGCACTGAGCATTTCCAGAATCGCAGATTGGGTGGACTGAGCAACGGGGTCCATGACGCCGGGCTTGTAGTGGACTTCCACGCTGGCACTTTGATCTGCTAGATCGCTTATACCCAGTGCGTATTCTTGGCAGACACGATCGCAAAGTAGTTCCTTTGCAATCTGCAAAGCAGTCTCGATGGAGATGTTGGATTCGATGAGGTAAATGTGTGCAGCCCGTAAAGTTGCGTGGCTGCTAAAGCGTTGGTGGACCGTCTCTTGATGGGGGTGGGCCAGTGCATCTGCTTCGCCTGATTTAGGCCATACCTCAATGCGATAAACCGTTTGTGTCAGTTGTGTTTCTGCGGTCGCTTGTGTCATCGTCGATTACTTCCTGCCAGGGGTGATACTATAAAAAACAAGTTCAGAATAAGGATGATAAGGGCTGTAAGGCTTGGCGCAAAATCGTCGTGTCCAATGCCGAGGCAATATTGGGTGAGGGGTTAACTGTCATGTTGGGCTTGACGATGCCAAAGATGACAGGACATCACCGTTTATTTGCTCCAAACCAAGAGGAGACTCCGCCATGCGATCTTTAACTTTTTTAACCATCATACTTATAACAATCGGAACTTTAACAGGTTGTGGAGGTAATGATGCAACGGCTAAGACCACCGGCCAGATTGCGGGTACCGCGAAGCTGTCCTTTATTTTGCCTGATGGTCAAAACAAGATTCGTTGCAGTATCAATGTTGCGTCCGACAAGTTATCCGTGAATAAAAAAGGCAAATCGGGTGCGGACAAGTACCGGCTTAATGGCACCATTAAAGTCACAAGTCGCAATGCGGATTCTGCGGAGCTGCGTGTGAAGATGATGTTATACAAAAATGGCCAGCCCGATGGATCATTTGATTTTCCTGTCAAGGTGACGCCAGGGATCACCAAGCACCTGAATCTGAGCATGGGCATGATGTTAAGCGTGAGGATGTAACCTTCCCCCCCCGGAAGTTCCCGAAAGTTCTCCGCACACGAAAGTCTCCGGCACACGGAAGTCTTTTTGTGTTCGGGTGGGCTGTTTGGTTTTTTTATTAAAGACACCTGGGGTCTAAAGCCCCCAAGCTTTAGCGCATGCGATAACCGTTTGGGTGACAGAGCCCAGATGCCCTGTTAATAGAACACCCTTAATCCCACATTGACACCGGAAAAAACTTCCGGGGCTTCCGGGGGGGGG
>JAESSU010000263.1 GCA_016763955.1 Phycisphaeraceae bacterium
TTCGCCAAGGCCATCTTTTTGGATTTTTTCATAGCAGGCAAACAAGCGACCTAGCACATAAGGCACGTCAGAGCGATCAGGATCAAGAGCCACGGGCAATTCCTCCATAGGTGAATTTAAAATGCGGTGATGACGATTAATACAGGCTTTAAGAATGCCCACACGACGAGCTGAGACACGACCATCAGTCATGATGTGTCGCAAGACAGCGATGTAAAATGATTCGGGATAACGGTTGCCAGTAAGGATCGCGGACATCAAGCTCCCCGCAAGCAGCGGCGGAATATCTTTGGCATCTCGAGCCGTTTCCCAGAGCAGCTCACGCACCATCGGTGGAGGTGACGGCGGCATGCCTGGCTTAGGCGGACGATCCATGCCGATGATGTTCAAGTCTTGCAAGTGTTGTTGCACACGCTGGAGTAGTTGGCCGAGGTTGCCGGTAAACCAATAGCGGATGCTGATGCGTGCAGCATTGGGGGAAAGTCCTAACACATAAAATTGAGTTTGAGGATCGCCGAGTTCATCCGGCGGCGCGCTGCCGTTAGCAATGCGATGCAGCGGTGCATGGATGTTCTTTTTTTGTTCTTCATCTTCAATATAGCCAAACATCTTGCCCCATAAATTTTCAGCAGGTGATGGTTTTTCTGTCCAGAACACTGTGGTGGCATCACCGATAATCACACGTCGTTGTTTTTGAGCAAGCAGGTGGTTTAGTGCTGTGCAATATCGGAATGTAGCTTGCTCGGAGACTGGGGCATTGTAGGACTGGGTATTGCCATAGGATTCATAGGCTTTGTCATTAAATGAGACCAGTGAACCACCAACACTTTGCCCGCCGACAATGCCTTTAATCTTGGGTTCATGTAAACGGGCCAGCGTCAATTGTTCACCGGTGATTAGACATTGGCCCACCTGCTGCGGCTCTTTTTCATCTTCAACCGGCGCGTTAAGTGTGGACCGCCAGTAATCTTGAATCTTGGGCCGATCATGCACATAGCCAGCTTGACCGCGAATTTGAAAGACGCCATTGTGATTGGGGGCTTCAAGTAAATCCTCACGTCCATCGGCTTGGCTGATATCCCATTTTTCTAAAAATCGGCAGACTGATGAATAGCCTGGATCATCAATCTGTTTTTCGCGGGCCAAATGTTCTTCACGAAGTTTTTCAAAGGCTGCCGTTGCGCGATCCTGTTCCTTGTCTAGTGCTTTGCCAGTCTTCCCTTTGGCTTTTTGAGCAGGCACCATCCCTAGCAGATACGCTGAATTATCCCAGAGAAAACAAGGGTTCAATCCGGAGCCCGAAGGTTTGGTTTGTCCGGGCATGGTCATGGCAACAGGACGCGGCTTTCCTTTTTTATCATGATCAATAATTTGAATTGCATGGAGTTTGCCATCGGTTTCTATTACCACACGAAAACCTATTTGCTGCACACTAAAACCAAAGGACGCAATCGCCACCGTTGGATCATCGCGTAATCGTTGATAGTAATCATGTAATGCTTGGAGGATCATGCAACCACCTGCCTTTGCACATCACGGAGATTGATGATGCCATCTTTCATCACTGCACGGAAAAATTGAGGCTGTGGGTTTAAGCGTTTGCCAGTGTGCCCATCGATGACCGCGCCTTTTTTGTCCGGCTGGTAATCCATGTCATAGAGCATGAACCCAAAATCTTTGTCTCGCTCATTTTCAGGCAATTCACATTCAGGTAAAGGCTCGTCCCCTTCAATCAACTTGAAATGGGCAGGAAATTCTCGACATCCCAGATAAGGATGATGGAAGTATTGTCCCTGACGCGCTCTTCGTGAAAACATCGCAAAATGTTTTTGTTCTTTTTCACTGGCATCAAGCATTTCAAAATGTGCCTCAATGACGTACCCCACATCACGGAGCAATAAAGACGCTCGTTGCTGGCGTTCCTCTTCGACGATCATGCCGAGATTACCTTTGCCTTTTTTCATAGCTGTCTTAGCATTGCTGTATGATGCTTTGGAACCCACCTCATTACGGCGGATATTCATCCAGCGAACCGGCTTAAGCACATGAATCGCATCGATCACCCAACGAATTTGTGGCTTCCAGTAAATAGCCTCCAGCACACCTCGGGCGGCCGATGGCGTCATCACGTCGTAACTGACTCTCTCCGCTTTCATCTCGGGTCTGGTGAACAAAGCGTGCTCTCCCCAGACGTGTAATCGAATGCCCATTTGATTTTCCCCTTTCTCAAAAATGTTTTCAGTTCATGTTGTGTGATTTGTCGCGAAAGCGACGTGAACACAAGCCGCGTTTGCGGGCACCAACCAACGCAAGCCAAGTGTGATTGGGGTCAAATTCTTTACCCATTTGAATGCAGAACTCCCTATGAGCTTGATCAAAAATTTCCGTGTATGGAGTGCTGTCAAGACCAACCCGCAATTTTGAAACAATTTGTGCAGCGATCGTAAGTTCTCGTTGTGTCAGTTTCATGGTAAAATCCTTTCAATGATTCTTTGATGTTCCAATGTTATTAGTATATGATATTGTGAAAGAAAACTAACACGAGTTTACTACACTTTTCGGTGTATGCAAGAGTTTTTACAAAAAAACGATATTTTTCTTGCGTCAGCAGGTCGTTCAATGTCAAATTGGTACGCGGATTGAAACACAATTTCATATACTCGTGTTAGTTACTTGGCGCCCGCTTCACTGCGGGCGTCTTTTTTTTATATCACCGACGACTCACCCATCACTTGTAATTCCCCAAGGCATAATCCCAATGTTTCGTCATAGCGGCTACTGTTGGACAAAACAGCTAATTGATCATTGTCTTTTAACATCTCAATATCCCCAGATTGCACCAAAGCATCCCAATGCCAGACCGGAATCTGAACGGTGTAACGTTGTATCTTGCGGTACAAATCACGATTGGGTTTTTGATGCTGTAACTGTGAAATTAAATCATCCCCAACCTTGCCGTAAGACACCACGACCGACTTTTGCGTTTGCGGGATAAAGGTAAATCGCTGGGCAGCCGTTTTGTAATCAAAGAGCACTTTATTAATGTCACAAAAACATTTCATCACGTTGTGCTTATCCCATTGATCTGACTTCTTCCAATAGTGCAACTCAAAATATTGCTTGATCGCAGTGAGATTCAACAGATCATCGGGATGATCGGGTATCACCTCTTGCGTACATTGGGCAGCCTGGCGCATGGATCCTTTAGGAATATCATTAATGCCGTTCTCAGGTTCAAATACAAAAACCTCCCCCATGGCTTGCTTGCCTTCACGATTGCATCGGCCTGCTGCCTGAGCGATGGAATCCAATCCCGCTAAGCTGCGATAGACCACGGGGAAATCAATATCAACGCCCGCTTCGATTAATTGTGTACTCACCACACGACACCCCCCGGAAGCTCGCCCGTCCTCGGAAGTTTTAAGACGTTCTTTGATTTTGTCCAAACAAACGGAGCGATGGGCGGGACACATGGCGGCGCTAAGGTGATACACATCGCCGACGTGTCGTAGAGATTGATAAAGATCAGCTGCTCGCTTGCGGGTGTCCACAATGGCTAATACTTGCTGATGTTTAGCCAAACGATCTGTCAGCGTATTGAGCGTGATCTTGCCAATGGTTTTGACGGTCACTCTTTTCATTCGCTCAAACAATTGCTGCGGCTTATCAATGATCTCACATGCGTTTTGCAGGCCGATGGCAAACCCTTCGCGTTGGATCACCGCAGGCTGCGTGGCAGTGCAAAGAACAATCGTGCAGCCGTAGTTGCGAACCAGTTCATCCAACGCAGCAAGGCAAGGTTCAAGCAAATCCACGGGGATGGCCTGAGCTTCATCAAGCACTATCACACTGTTGGCAATGCGATGCAGTTTTCGACATCGTGATGTACGATTGGCAAAAAGTGATTCAAAAATTGAACATTGGTGGTCACCACAACCGGTGCATCCCAGTTCTCCGCAGCAAGCCTCATCTGCTTATTCTCTTTATCTGGTGATAGATTGCTGTGATGTTCCAACACAACATCATCTTCAAGCACCTTGCGAATAATGTCAGCGTTCTGCTCAATAATACTGGTAAACGGCAGGGCAAAGATCACACGACGCAAATTATTGCGATGCGCATGTTGTGTGGCAAACGCCAAACTCGAAAATGTCTTGCCCCCACCGGTCGGCACGGTCAAACTAAAAAAACCAGGCTTATTTCTCGCAGCTATAACACACTGCTGATAAACCGCGTCACGACATCGTCCGACTTGAGTCTTCAGATTGCGCTTGCCAGCAACACAATCATCAACTCGTTTGGCCCATAATTGCCAGTTGGGTGCAGTGATATTTCTCGCGTTAAATTGGCAGGCATTATAGTGCAATTCAGTGGCTAGAAAGTCGGCATCCACCAGAGCAGAGAACATCATCCGCCCCCAAAATGCAACTTGAAATGCAGCTTCGTTTGGTGTCAGTTTTAATTGCAAAGAAGGCATGGGGATGGTCGGAATTTGTTTTAACTCTGAGGGGATGTCCACCGGTTCGATACGTTTGTGCAGACGATGTATCAATGTGCCCGGGACATCACGATTCGCCTCTATTCCAGCATCGGCTAAGCCCCCATGATGACCGGCAATGCAGTAAGCAGCGATGCGTCCCAAAGGCTTTAACGGCCCGTCTAGCATTTTTATCGCATGTTGCGCACCTGCCGAACTGTGATCGATTTTTCCCACAATGTCTGCATCTGAATCGTCTTTAGCAGCACCGCTTTTTTGAGATAGTTCTGCCAGGCATCGGAGAGTTTCCCAAGATCATGCCATATCGTCAGGTGATATAAAAAGAGTTCAGCGTTGAAAGGAGTCGCAAAAGTTACCGCAAGCGATGCAACGCGATTGAGATGTAATTCAAATGATTCCCAGTTTTCCTGAGGATTTGGGCCGTGAGCAAATACGTTCATTCCGCAAGTGGGAATTAATAGATTGCCCGCAATTAGATTTTTTTGATGAGTATTAGACACAAATTCCCCCCTGATGTGAATCCACCTAACAGTAATGATATTTTTACGATAAAGCAACATGCCACGACACTGAACTATTTAGTTCCTGTTTTTATACCTGTTTTTAATATTTTAGACCACGATTCCTGCTGAAGCACTTAAGCGGCAATACGAAGCGACCCTTCACGATCACTTGTCACAGATTAGAGATGCGTACAATCCCTCCCGAAACTTCGGCGCAATTCTAGGGCATGGGGACGAGGGGAAAGTTCAACTGCAAACGGGTAAAAAAATCCATGCTGCACTTAAACGTGACCCGATCAATTACACCAATGCCAATGGCGAAACGGTCAGCATCAACCCGATCAATCACTACAACGATTTTATTGCGCATGCTGTTGATATTCTCAGAGCAGGCAAAGCCTTTGATGACGGGTTCACAACCGCCAAACCAACGAACCTCAACCCGCAGCTCGAATCAGCCGTCGAAAATATTCGGCAATACTTTAATGCCATGCTCGATCGCGCCGACGAAGTGGGCTTGCTCCCCGGCAAGCGGACACTCGAAAAAGTCGGCAAAGAGTTTGAAGAAATTCAAACCGAATTGGATGGGTTGATTAAAGAGGCCGACGGCTTGCGAGCTGCAGGAATCACGCCAGACGATGATATTGCAAATTTTGCTAAATCCGTTTTGGACAATCCGCAGTCTGGGGCGCATAAGTTTCGAATATTCGACCTTGACGCTACTGATGTAAAAATGATCGAAGACGCTACGGGCCTAAAACTTGAGGGTTACACTTATACGGTTGATAGCGACGATATAAGACATGCTTTCAAAAAACATGGAGACGCAAAAACCGAGGCTCGCCATGGACAACAAGCGTTAAGCATTAACGATCTTTCTTTGCTTCGTGCAATACTTAAAAACCCAGACGAAATTAAATTGTCGAAGGAATTGTCAGGACCAAATAAGCTCCCCGCAATAGAATTTATCAAAGAGGCCAACGGGAAGCTGTTTGTAATTAAAGAAGTGCGTGCGGGCAAGAAATTGCTTGCGTTTAAAACTGCATATAAAAAAAGTTCCCGACCGGCTAATGCTCAAGGCCCTAGCCATAACATCCAAAATGGGGCAGGAACGAACTCAAGTATCGGCTCGGCCACTCCCCAAGTCAGGACCATTTACACTTCCATTCCCGAAGAATGGCACAATAAAACGCTGTTCGACTGGGGAAGCACAGGTTTGATGAACGAAGGCAAAGTTAAGATTGGTCGTCGCAACACTTTTAGCCCGCTGTGGTTGGATCAAGTCAAACGTATCAAGCGCGGTGAGAATCCCGCAGTGATCCGCGAACTGCGAAAAATGACTGATGAAATTTGGGAAGTCCGAAAAAAAACCGGCAAATACTGGAACACAGACCACTACCTAGCATCGCCCGACGCAATCGCCCAAGCGCAAGCACGGGTCAACACCCGCAAGCTAAACCGGCTCGACAAACAACTCAATGCTGCTGAATCTCGACTCGAAGCCAAACGCGGTCGGCTAATTGAAGTGCAGCAGTTCAATGCCAATAGCAAGAACTATTTCACTCGTCGCTTTTTAGCAGAGCAAGTCAAGAACCGACCTGTTGAATTTGCCTCATGGCTCAAGCGTTCTTGGCAACGCGATCGCAACTTAATCACGGACATTGAAACCGGTAAGCGGGTCCGAATCGAACCCAGCGAACGCCAGATCATCGATCATCTACGCGAACAACTCGACATCCCCGAAAGCGTCCGCACCGAAGGCGACTTGGCAGACAGCCCCGAACTCTACGAACGCTACCAA
>JAESSU010000264.1 GCA_016763955.1 Phycisphaeraceae bacterium
ATATTCTTTGCCTTTAAGTCCGTTAGATTACCCATCTCAGCCCCACATCCAGCCCCACATTGTTTATAGGATTCTATGAAACACTTTGAGACTAGATAAGTCAACTTTATAATTAATTCAATAACTTACAATACATATATGAAACAATATGACACCTCCTGAAACAGGTAATTGGCAGACTCTCTGTCCGCCAAAATCATAAAGAAACCAGTCACTTAGTAGCTGGTTTCTTTTTTGTTTAGGGTCGGACATATCGTGAACATGTGAAAACTGTTAGACTTTTGGGTGAAATTGCCCATTTTTCGATTCGTCTGAGATTTTACATAAATTTGAATTAGTGATTGTAAACAAAGACTTGTTTCTATTTGTCTCTTGGCAACTTTTTACTGTTAGACAACACGGGGGACGATCTATCCGCCGTGCTGTTTATACAATACGGAAGGTTCAATGCTTCTAATCTGTGCCATAGCGGGGGGAGAAGCCCTGCTACGGAGCGAGGTTGTTGGCAGTTTGTGCGGTGCTTGAGTGAGCGGCTTATTTGATGAAGGGGTTGACATAGAGTAGCTAAATAGTGGAATAATGTAACTATAAATTGCATGAAGGTGTGAACGTCAATGGATGACGAAGCTACCGCTATTGAACCTGCTGTAACTAAGGGCAAAAAGGCTATCGTAAAACCTACGGAGCGTGAAGACCTCACATTCAATTTTTTGCGATTTGTTTTGACCTTTAGTGAGCGCGTTATTAGGCCACTTGGATTTGTTTGGTTGGTTGGTTATTTTCTTGCTGATATTTTTTCGTCTTTGGCAGGAAAGACCACGGTGGCTAATTTTCTGGTTGAGTGGTTTACGGAATCGCCGAGTGGTGTCAGCTTCACTATCAATTTAGGTTTAACCATTGTTGCTGTATTATGGGCAATCAAAGAAAGGCGTCATCGTTTAAAGAAGGTTGAAATTCTTGGGAATCGCATTTCCCATCTAGAGGCGCAACGCGATCCAAACAGAACAACTAGCGGACTATTGACTAATGGTCAGACACATCCTGTAGATCGTACCTAGTAAGGATTTAAAGAACATGAACCAGAGTGAATTGATGAATGTTGTAGTAATTCTAATTTCAATTGGTGGCATAGCCTGGATTGCTTATGGCCCGTTGCAAGATCTAGTTGAAGATTGGGTGCGCCAAAGAATATTTGACGCAAGAGCCGATCTGTTTGACATAGCGGACGAAGGACGGTTGGCATTTGATGATTTTGCTTATCTGGAAATGCGTGCAGGTATGAATCGAATGATCCGCTTTGCTCATGAAATGACTTGGGTACGATTTTTTGTGTATATGATGCTTTTGCCTTTGCCGGAACGTGCTGGCCGGATCAGTATTGCAATCGACTCTGTTGAAGATGAAAATTTGCGCGAAGAATTAGCTGTATTACGGCGTCAGATTGCTGAAGCTGTTGCTATGGGAATGGTCTTTCGGTCACCAGCTCTAATGTTGATCGTGTTTCCCCCTGTTTTTCTTGCCGTTGTAGGAACACGTGTAGGCAAGGAAGTATTGCGTTTGGTTGGTTTGCTAGGTTGGTGGCGTATTCAGAGCCGGAAAATGTTTCAGACTTTAGATAAGGAAGCATGTTCTTTTGAGGGGTATCGTAGAGGCGGAGCAATGGCAAAAGCTTACGGAGTCTGACATCAAGCGATATTAATCACCTCCATAAAACAGTCAAACAAACTTTCAAACTTTTGCCACATATCGGGCAAAATTTGGCAGTAAAAAAATCAATATACGGCGACAGATTACTAATTAGGGCGCTGATTCAATGGGGGGACTCTAGATGTTAGGGAAATTTAAGATTATCGCTGGCGATTTTCGTAAAGATATTGGCGGCCAATTTGTAGCTAATACACTAATTCTCCACAAAATTGGGGGATGGGGCGTTCACTCTGAAAATTATGATGTAAGCCAAATCGAAGAAATTGAAGCCGTAAGCCAAGATAATGAACGAAAAACAGGCTCCACAATCGGATGGGGCGTTGCCGGGGCTTTGGTTGCTGGGCCACTCGGTGCGTTGGCCGCTGGTTATGTTGGCGGCAAAAAAGACGAGGTAACGTTTATCTGCCGATTCTTCGATGGGGAAGAGTTCGTTAGCATCATGAAAAAGGGCCTGTATGCCAAGTTATCAACGCCATTTCTTCTAAAGAAATCGTAGTAATTTGCCCCCCAATTATAGGGGAGTCTCATAATCACCTCTCGGATGGCAGATAGCAGATGAAGTGAGCGAACATGATCCAAATGACTTACGAGCTGTTTCGTGTGATGGAACAAATGCATTTATCAAGCGGTCAGAGCTTAATGGTTCAAAAAGACATGCGTGGGAAATAGACAATGAAGGTCGAGCAAGAGGCAACGGCGACAAGATACGCGCTTCAATAAACGCCTACCGTAAACAGTAGCCTGCTTGTGCAATGACCTTCAATGAATGCCCTAGACGGTTTACTTCATTTCATTGCCTTGGCCCGTTCAATAAAATCCGCTTCTGTTTCGTGTTCGTTCCGTTGAAGAGTTGCGCCCCCGTCTACAAATAAAGCAAACCCAGTTCGGCTGTTAAGGGTGCCTGTATCGTCTCGATGCACCCCCGCAAACGAAAATAATGGACGGTCTGACCTGTGTGCTTTTGGCACTTATTTCTTCCAGATTATCAAGCCGATGTCTAAGCGTTATCATTACTTTCACCTTTAATTACAGTGTATTACAAGTCTGCGCCTGCCATCATGTATCGCGCAGCCTCTTCGAATGTATATGCGCGTACCGCTTGAGGCTCATGACGTGAATTCTTCGTGCCATAAGTCTTCATGGCGTCCGCATATATATTGTATATTAAGAGCTTGTTTTTTTCGGGTTCTGCGAAAAATCTCGCGACCTCATCGGCAACATGAATAGGAGGGGTGTCGGCAAAGTTTAACAGCACATTTACAAAACCATAACCACGCCCTTCTTTGGCGATACCCCGGTATTGGTCAATAAGACTCTTGCTATTTATTGTCCTGCTTTTCGCACGGTCTGAAAGGTTTTGGTACGTCGTGTAAATGCTTTTGGAGGTGGTAATTTATGAATATCAATGTCTGTGCCGGAATGACAACACGGTCTTCACGGCAAGCTCTTGATGAAACGGTCTTTATCGTATTGAATGTGTTGGGAATTGCTTTCAAGCTGATTCATCGTGATGCAATATCACACCAAAACAGCACCAATGGGTCGCCCCACTCAGCGACAGGGAAGATGTGGATCATGCTGAAATCTAATAAATAAAGGCTATATCCTCACTCTTTAAACGACCGCGCCAACACATCTGCCAGGGGCTCGACCATATATTCAATTAAGGTTCTGTCTTCAGACCGCACCGTGACGTCTGCGGGCATGCCGGAAACGATGGATCTGTTGCCAATGCGATGACGCTGTTCTTCCGTGATGAGAATGCGAGCCGTGTAATAAGGCGCAGAGCTGGCTGGGTCGATAAGTGTGTCGGCTGAAACCGTTTGTACGATCCCAAATATTGACGGCGTTGTTCTTTGGCGAAAGGACGGGAAGCGGACTTCGGCTTGGGCCCCGACCAAGACATTGTCAACGTCGGTGGGACGTATTTTGACGTGGACAATTAAGGCGCCGCCATTTGGAACAATATCCAACACAGGCGCGCCTGCCATAATCACGGTGTTGAGGGCGTGGAACTGAAGGTCAAGCACCACACCGTCTCTTGGCGCTTTAATTTCAAGCCGCTTAAGGGTGTCTTTAGCCGCTAAAATTTGTTCTTCTAAATTAAACATCTTGCCTTGAACAACGTGCAGTTCAGAAATAACGTCCTTGCGGAAATCTGTTTTGGCTTGAGCCGCTTCCACTTCAGATTCTAAAACCTTGATTTTGGCTTGAGACACTTGCGAGGTCTTTTCGCCGATCATCCCTTCTAGTCGGGCAATTTCACGTTTGAGCTTTAACAAGCGTGTTTTCGGGACATAGCCTTTGG
>JAESSU010000265.1 GCA_016763955.1 Phycisphaeraceae bacterium
CAGCCCGGGGCAGGCCAAACTGCTAGCCAAGCGAGCTGCAGAAATGGATGCTTACCGCAAACTTGCTGAGTATTTGTTGGGACTGGAAATTCAGTCAAGCACCACGGTGAAGGACTTTACAACTGAATCAGACAAGATTGCTGGCGCAGTCGATGCGCTTGTCAAAAACGTTCAGTTCACCGAAGTTCGCTATTTTGATGATGGCACTGTCGAAGTCCAGGCCCAAATTTCTTTGCGTCAAGTCATCACCGATCTTAAGAAAATCTGTGATGAGGTTTATAAAGGCGGGCAATGGAAAAAAGAATCTTTCGACCAAATTGAAAAGAATTCTTCTCAAGAGATCATCATAGTCATCGGCTCAGGAGCAGCCCGTGCGACAAGTAATGTGCCCGATCCGCAAACCACCGCTGTGGTGACGAATCATCAAGCCCAGTCTGCGCATTTACCCGCCATTTTTAAAAATTATTCGCCAAACGCCCGTCTTCAAGCCAAGCGTGCTGCGGAGATGGATGCTTACCGTAAATTGCTTGAACAGATTCAAGGCATGAAGATTTCCGCAAGCACCTATGTCCGCGATTTTGTCACCGAGTCTGACAGCATTAAAAGTGCTCTTGTCGGTTGTATCAAAGGTGCCCGCATTCACGATATCCGCTATCACGAAGATGGTAGTGTCGAAGTCGAAGCGTCATTAACTCTGGAGCAAGTCATCAAAACCGTCAAAAAGGTCTGCGATGAAGTCTATAAAGGTGGCAAGTGGGAAAAACACCAGTTTGATGAAATCTCCCGCCGTACCCAACACAAAGCGATTACCGTCCTAGGGCTCGGAGTCATCGGCAACAAAGCTGTCACAGGCAATAACAAGGCAGCTCTCAGTGCTGTCACTGATATGACCCTCCCCGAATAAAAACTTTCATCTTCCATACACAGGAATCAGAATCATGAAAACCTATATCTCTCTGAGCATATTATGCACCGCCGGATTGCTCCTTGCCGGCTGCCAGGCCGATCCGCTAATCATTGAAAAACACTACACTGAAAACACCCAGACCATTCAAACGGTCGACAGCCCTGTCAGCTCGCTTAACGCCCCACAAAGCCAACAAGCCAGTCGCCCGGCACCTCGCCATACGGTGACCATTAACGAGCAGGTCGAAAGCCAGCAAATAATTCTCAAGTAAAATAAGTGCCCCATTGGGCATTACGAACAATTTGTTCCCGGTTTTTCCTGCAACGTTTTTGAAGAACCTTAGGTATAGTGAATCACTTATTGGCGTGTTTTCATATGCTATAGCTGCCCTTTGATCACTTTACTTGTCTTGTTGGGTGCAAGATTTTTTGTTGGGTTTGTCTAAACCAATAGACCGGACTCTTGCAATAGGTGATAAATATGCGTTTGAGACTTTGGGTGATCGTGTTAGGAAGCTTTGCTGCTATCGGTAGCGGCGTTTATTGGATTGCTCCTAAGCTTAGCGAGAAATCTTTGACTGACGCGCCCGTTGCGTCCTTGACCGCTATGGGAGAAGCCGGTGACCTAGCAGGCAATGGACGATATCTGCCTGCTCGCAAACAAACCACTGAGTCCCTTGAGTATGACACCTCTGTTGAATCGCTAACTGCCCCCTCTGAGGAAATTAGTGATCAAGCCCAGCCGCATCCCGTTACCCCTATAAGCTCGGACGCTGACTTGTCGGTCATTGATGCGGACGTGGTTCTTTATGGGAAAGATCAAACAGTTCCTTTAAATATCGTTGCTTCTAATCAACCTGCATCGATCACCAAGGCAAAGATTTTCCCCAAGCCGCGAATTGCGGTGGTTCCTTTTTTGGTGTTGGGAAAGGTTCCTGCATGGTTACGTGCCGATGCCAACCAGATTATTGCGGAGCAGTTTGTTTCTGCCATTGATACGGATCGATACACTCTGATTGAACGATCTCAGATCGCGAAAATTGTTGAAGAAAAACATCTGCAACTTTCAGATCTGGTCAATTCCCAGACGGTCGCATCTCAGATCGGCCAACTCGCTGGCGTGCGATTTCTGGTCATTGGCAGTCTCACGCGTTTGGAATGGGACTATGTCTTAACGGCCCGCATCGTGGACTGTCAAAGCGGTGGCGAGATTCATGGCAGAGGGAAAACAACATTCCGATCAATCGATCAGATGCCCCGCCATATGGACCGCCTTGTGAATCTGCTTGGCCTGCGCAGCGGTGATGTTGATATGTCCTGGCAGGCAGAAAC
Source organism: Phycisphaeraceae bacterium (assembly GCA_016763955.1). Lineage (GTDB taxonomy): Bacteria > Planctomycetota > Phycisphaerae > Phycisphaerales > Phycisphaeraceae > UBA7800. The sequence goes on from JAESSU010000265.1 coordinate 2,239, forward strand.
ATTCCCTACACCAGAAACAATCGCTAACACCCCGCCCTCGTGGGACATGACCCACAACCAGTTAATCAACGTCACCAATCCCAATGCCACATTTTCATTAACCCTTGAGGCGGCGCCCAACCAACGCGAGTTTGTCGAGGGAGACAAGATGGCGTTTGTCGTTGGGACGACACGCAGCTGCTTTGTGACATTGCTGAGTGTCGATCCAAAAGGCAATGTTTCCTTGCTCTTTCCCAATAAATGGCAACAGGGCAATGATGATTTCCTTGAGGCAGGCACATTCAAACAAATTCCGCCATCACAGGCAGGGTTTCACTTCCTTGCTAGTTCACCACATGGCGAAACATTAGTCAAAGCCATTGGCACACTTAGGCCGTTGCAACTCCAAGGCATGATGACCAAGGGTGCTGACCAACCACTCTTCCAAAATCTGGGCAACATCAAAAATCTAAATACAAAAGGCCTTCTCGTTGAGGCAGCAGCTTCAGAAAAAATTTCCGTGAGCGTTTGGGCAACAGATGTCAGTGAGAACGCAGCGGACGCTTCCGGGAATACTTTCGGGAATACTTCCCGGGGGGTGAGGATGCTCGATGCGTTGTATTCACAGTCGGGATGGGCCAGTACCCAGTTGGTCGTCATAACGCATCAACAAACCCCTCCTGCACACCAATCAGAAGGCCCCGCCGCATTACCTGAACCCTTGCAATCGTCCAATGTTGATGCCAACGAACAGGTCTTTGCTCGGTGGGAGCAATTGTCGAAAAGCGCTCTGGAACCTTCGCTAGTCCCAACGCAGTCACCCGTAAAAACCATATTGCCTGCTAGCCGTGAATTACTGGTGTTCTATAAGCCACACGTTGATGCCGCAAAAGACGGGCTTGATGTCGAAGGTGGTTCGTCACTTGGGCGCATGGCCATCAAGACGATTCACGCTCAGGATACTGCCAAGGGGGTGGATCCTGTTTCGCTTGAATCACACATTGATCAAATTCAGGCTTCACCTGATGTGGCAGCCGTCATCCCCAATTACAAATTCACTTTGTATGGCAAGACGACGAGCATGCCCGCCACCTACTATGCCTCAGTGCAATGGGCATTACGAAATGACTTTAATGCTGGGGTCGATACGGCCTGGCACCGTGTCCTTCACCGCATCCGGTCGATTACGCCCCCGTTAATTGCCGTGGTGGATCAAGGCTGTGATGTGAACGATCCACGCCTGGCCCCTGCGCTATGGATCAATCGTAAAGAAATTATCAACAACGGTCTGGATGACGATCGTAACGGGCAAATCGACGACATTCATGGTTATAACTTTGTCGCTAAAACATCATCGCTCCAATGCCAAAGCAACAAAATTCATCACGGCTCATTTGTGAGTTCCATCATCGCAGGCCAGGTCACTGGCAATGCCAGTGATGTCATTGGTCTGGTTCCCAATGCAACAATTCTCATGGCCGTTGCCATCGGTCCTGATGGCACTGGGGATTTGAATGCGATTCTCACCGCCATCGATTATGCCGTGAGAAACGGTGCCAAGGTCATCAATCTGAGTCTGGGTTCGCCGGTATCAAGACAAGATATGGCCAAACTCGCAGCCTTGCCGCTGTGGGATGAATTGGAAAAGAAAAATGTCCTCCTCGTCTGCGCTGCTGGCAATATGAACTCGGACAATGATCAAACACCTATCTTTCCCGCCAGTTTGCCCCGAAGCAACGTCATTGCAGTGATGGCAACCGATTCAGCAGGAATGCCCGCACGTTCGAGAAACAAGTCCGGCCAGTGGATTACCTTTTCTAACTACGGCCGACAAAGTGTTCATCTAGGCGCACCGGGGTCACAAATCCTAGGCATCCCCGCCCCAGGACAAGTGACTATTTCCGATGGGACATCTTTTGCAGCATCAATGGTTGTGGCCACCGTAGCGTTAGTGCAGGGGTTGCATCCTCAGTGGGATCATCAAACCGTCAAACGTGCGATCCTTGAGTCCACCCGGCCGCTTAATACCTTAGCAGGCCGTTGTACTACCAGCGGGTTACTTGATGTCCAAGCCGCGTTAGATTGGAAGCCCTGAAAATTCCTGCGATCAAAAAACTACTTGTGCTTCTTGAGAATCAACTGCACACGTTCTTTTAACTCCGATAGAGCGCTGTTGGATTCAACCAGACCTTATACCATTGACTCCCGTGGGAATACTTGTGCTTCCCACGGCTTTTTCTAAACAAAGCTTCTGGAAGTGACACCGCCAATTCCAGCAGGGGTGACAGATAACGATGCGAAAATATCTAGTGCGGCCAAGAGCAGCAGTTGGTAGGCATGTTTTTTGTCTGGGGCAACATCAGTATGGACTACGAAACTCACATTAAGTAGACCCACTGACGGTCCAAAATTCAGGGCCACCTTTCATCTCTTAGTAAGGGTGGGTTATTCAAATTTTTTTCTTAGTCGTTAACTTACGCGATTGATCCCTTGCGGTTGATCTGCGAATCCATTGTCAGATTGGACATGCATGCCTACCCATACGGTCTGTTTGATCCTCGAAGTGGGGGATCGAATAATGGAGAAAAATGAGAAACAGATTTTAATTTCGACGCGATCGGTTATATTTAAAGGGTTCCCATATCTTGGGGTATACAACCATTTTGCAAAGGATTCCCTGTGTCAGTGATTAGAAAAATGCATTTAGGTGTCACATGGCTTTTTCTTGGCATTGCCTTGTTCCTTGGAGATGGGGGGATGATGTGCAGGGTTCACGCAGAGCTTCTGGAAACAGGTGAGCCGGACAACACCATTGCAGCGGCCCGGCCCGTCACATGGGATCAACCTTTAACACTTAAATTGGTTCCACGTCTGGATCGGGATTATTTTCGTCTTGAGATACTAGGCCCTGGCGTGGTGAGTTGGACGGTTAAAGATTGGGATGCCAAGGCCGCTGGGATGAATTGGCCCTACGTTCGGATTTATGATGCTCAAGGGAAATTATTGCGAGAAGGCGAATGGGATGCACAGGTTAAGGCAGGTGTGTATTACGCTAGCATTTGTGCGGCTCGATTTGAGAGCAATATTCGTGTGGTTAAAAAGCCTTTTACGGTGACGTTTCATTTTGAAAA
>JAESSU010000266.1 GCA_016763955.1 Phycisphaeraceae bacterium
ATCTCACCATGGCGGGGGCTCAGCTAGACATGTCCGGTGTCACACTGACCATCGACTCCCTAACCGGTGTCGCAGGCACGATCGTCGATACGATTGGCAACAAGCTCACTATTGATGGCTCAAGCACCACTGAGTTTGCAGGTGTCATCACCAACCTTAGTGCAGGGCAACTTATTCTCGATGCAGCTCATAGCGGCCAACTGACGCTCTCCGGTGCAAACACCTACAACGGGGCAACCACCCTCAGCGGCGGTACATTGGTGATCGCCAATACAGGCTCAGTCGATGGCAATGTCGTTGTTGATGGCGGCACTTTTGTCATAGGCAGTGACACGGCTATCGACGATGCTGATTCACTAATTATTAACTCCGGCAACTTGCAGTCCGACAACGATAGCCGCAACCTAAGCAGCGGCGTGGATGTTTCAGTCAACGGCGACTTTGCAGTCACAGGCACCAACGATCTGCAACTCTCTGGCAATGTTGATCTCAACGCAAGTACTCGAACCCTCACCACCACCGATGCCGCAAACACCACAACCCTTAGTGGCATCATCTCAAGCGGCGGCATTACCAAAGCAGGGGCCGGCGAACTGCTTCTCACAGGTGCTAATACTTATGCTAACGAAACCACATTAAATGCAGGCACGCTGACACTAGGCAACAATACAGCCTTGGGCAGCGGCGCACTGCGAATCAACGCAGGCACGCTGGCATCTAATAACAATCTCCGGATGCTCGCTAATGCCGTCAGCGTCTATGGAGACTTTGCAGTGGGTGGAAGCAACAACCTAGCACTCACCGGCTCAGTGAATCTCTCAGGCGGTGATGCAGATCACACCGCAACCATTTCCAATAACACAACCTTAGCGGGCAACCTTACCGGCGGTGATCTAACCAAAGCAGGCGCGGGTGCTTTGACTCTCACAGGCACCAACAGCTTTGCCACCGGCTTAACAATCACCGCAGGCACACTCAATATTGACAGCTTAAATGCACTAAGTGCAGCAGACAATCTGATTATCAATGGCGGCCTGGTTGATGTTAACGCAGCAACACTCGTAGCAGGCCTATCCGGTACGGGGGGAACACTAAACGTCGACGCGACTTTGGCGTTTGGTGATGCAAATAATAAGAGCCTTGCATCAACGATCACAGGTGCATCTGCAATCCAAAAAATCGGCACCGGCACACAAACCCTCACCGGCGACAACAATAGTTTCTCTGGCGGCTTTACGGTTTATCTAGGGACTCTGGCAGTCGGTCATACCAATGCACTAGGGAACTCGATGACAAGCGGTGTCATCCTAAACGGTGGCACACTCGCCTCAGCACTTGATAACGTGACCGTTGCCAACAACATCGGCCTCACCGCAAATTCAAATATCGAAGCAGACACCAATATGGACATGATCCAAAGCGGCATCATCTCCGGCGGCTTTGCAGTCAACAAAACAGGGGCAGGCACATTGCAACTTGAAGGTGCTAACACCTTCAACACATTGAACCTCACCGCAGGTAATGTCGTACTCAATAACGGTGCATCAAATGCACTGTCGGACACCTCCGCAGTGGACATCACCGGCAGCACTTCAACCTTGCAACTTAATCACAACGAAACCATCGGCTCACTCGCGGGTGTGGCGGGCTCTACCGTTAATCTCCAAAGCAACACACTGACAACCGGTGATGCAACGGCTCTTACTAACTTTGCAGGAGCCCTCACCGGCACCGGCGGCCTAACCAAAATGGGAACAGGAAACTTTTTGCTCTCAGGCACCAATACCTTCACTGGTGATGTCAACCTCAATGCAGGCCTCTTAACGCTCTCTGGCGGCAGTGCCTTAGCAGACGCCGTTAAAGTCATGCAAACCGCTGGCACAACGCTAGCACTAATCAACAACGAAACCATCGGTGCTCTAGCAGGTGACGGTAGCGTCGCACTAGGAGCCAACACACTAGGCATCGGAGGCTCGATCGACACCACCTACGCAGGGATCATCTCCGGCGCCGGCGGACTGAACTACAACAGCACCGGCATACTGACACTTTCAAATATTAACACGTTCACCGGTGATACCAACATTAACAGTGGCACCCTTAATCTAGCAGGTAACAACGTCCTTGCTGGTGATGTCAACGTTAACGGCGGAAGCCTCACCGGCATCGGCAACATCGGTGGCAACCTTAACATTTTCAGCGGTATGCTAAGCCCCGGTAACAGTGCAGGAATCATCAACGTCGCAGGCAACTTCTCACTAGCGTCGGCTGCGACTTACCTCGCTGAAATTGATTACGCAGGCACAGGCAACGCCACCACTGTGGACATGCTTGCGGCTACGGGATCCATCACCTTAGCCAATGGCAGTATTTTGCAGGTCACCCTTGCTGATGTGGATGATGAAGCGGTTGAAGGTGACAAACACATCCTTGCAACCGGTAGTAGCATCATTGATAACGGCCTGACCATTGATGAACCTGCTCTAATCGATCTGAGTTACACCACCATGGGGGGCACCTTGGAGATCACCATTGTCAATCTGCTCAACTTCGAAGAAGCGACCGCTAATTCAGTGAACCCTGCAATTGGCACAGCTTTGGTGGCAGTGGCAGCCGCTGCGGATAACAACAACGCAGATGCACAAGCATTGCTTGATACTTTGGATAATCTCACTGAGACTCAGCTCAATGCCTTTGTCGAGCAGGTCAATAACTCGGCCAACGGTTCTTCACTAGGAAGCCAGACCATCACGCAGTTGGTGCAGACCTTTAATCAAGTGCTTGCAGGCCACCTTGCATCACGTCGCTCTAACCTGCCTGTCTATGCCCAGCAAGGCACAGGTTCACAGCTGACCATGCTTGCAGGCCTAACTGATGACCCACACACGCTTGCACAGGTTGCGGCCAATGAACAGAATTCTCAGCAGAAAAACGAAGAAGTCCGCATGGCCATGCCTATAAATGAATGGGCTGCCTTTGGCAAGATTTACGGCATCCTCTCCGATCAGGACACCACATCAAATCGCACCGGTTATTCAGCAAATGGCGTAGGTGTGCAGTTTGGCATGGATTATCAAATCAATGAAAATTGGCTCGTGGGCCTAGCCTTTGATTACGCCAAGACCGATGTCACCCTTGATAGTGGCCTAGGCAGCATTGATGTGGACTCTTTCCGCATCGGCCCCTTTGCCAGTTACTTTAATGACAACTGGTATGTCGATCTGAACTTGACTTACGGCTTGCATAATAATGATGCAGTCCGCAACGTCATAGCCACCGGCGCAGTTGATGCGACATACGATGCATACGACATCTCCATGTACATTGGCGGTGGTTATCAGTTCAAACTCAATGAAGCTTGGACCTTGACCCCAACGGGATCATTGCGATACACCTACTACAACCGTGAGGCCTACAGCGAGACGGGGACGGGTGCATTAACTTACGGTGAATATGACACGAGCACGTTGCATTCTCGTCTAGGTGCCAAGCTCACCTATCAAATGCAGACTACGGAGATTCTCTTTATTCCTGAAGTGGTTTTGGGTTGGGAACATGAGTATCTCGATGACAACGATGCCGTCTCAGCAGCCTTTGTTAGTGGTGGGGCGTTTACGGTTAGCTCAGGCAACCCCGATCAGAACAGCATCTTCTTTGGTGCGGGCTTAACGGCCATCATTGAAGAACAGTGGACCACCTTCGTTCGCTATGAAGGCAATGTCAGTGACAACGGTGGCACGCATTCGATCACCGGCGGTGTGCGATTCGACTTCTAAAATGGATCGCCATATTTAAAAATACAAAAGGCTCAGGGTTTTGTCCCTGGGCCTTTTTTTTATTTGTAGGCGACGTACGGGATAATACGCATCGCGTCTATTTTGTGCGTGTCGGACGGTTCATAAACCTTTATAGCATTTACATTCGCCAGGTCAATCAC
>JAESSU010000267.1 GCA_016763955.1 Phycisphaeraceae bacterium
ATAAAAACAGCTAGAAATGAACGATGTTCACACAGCATGAACACTGTTCATTATGTGTCGTTCTATTAATCGACACCCGATAAGTCTTAGACTCACAACACAATATTGAATCCGTAGCAGGGCGGTCGATAGTTGCTAAGTCATGACACAGTATAACTTGCCTACATCAGAAAATGACCAACTCGCTAGCATCGAACAGCTCCTTGAACACTTTGAGCATCTCGAGAGCCAGTTTAAAACGGTACGCGAAAGCCTAACGCGATCACATCGGCTCACCACGCTAGGAACACTATCCTCTATCGTTGCCCATGAGCTAAACAACATCCTCACACCCGTGATGAGTTATTCAGAGCTGGCATTACAGCGGCCAGACGATCTTGAACTGACTAAGAAAGCGTTAGGCAAGGCCGTTGCAGGTTGCCAACGAGCTGCGAAAATTAGCCAATGTATTTTGGAATTTTCTCATACAAGTGATCAAACACATATTGCAAACCTCAGCGAAACGGTCAAAGACACACTAGCATGCCTTGCACGCGATCCGGCTAAAGATGGAATTAAACTGATTCTTAACCTTCCTGATGTGCAGGTACAGATGTCGCCATTGAACTTACAGCAAGTCTTGATGAATCTTATCCTTAATGCTCGCAAGGTCTTACGAAAATCAGGCGGAGAACTAGAAATCTCTGGCCGAACCAATGGGAGGCATTTACATCTGGAAATTCGTGATACCGGGCCTGGAATTCCCCCCGAAATCCAAGAAACACTCTTTGATGCATTTGTGACACAAAACGCAGACCCTAACGACATCAATAACGAAAGCCGGGGTACGGGTCTTGGGCTATGTATTTGTCGCGATTTAGTTCATCAAGTCGGCGGTGAGATTGATTTTCAGACTGATGCAGGGCAAGGAACGACATTTTTTTTAACATTGCCCATCCTCGAAAACCTTTACGAGACGACGTAAATATCCCCTGTTGACCTGAACTTGTCATACCTATCAGATCACCTCATATTTAATTTATCACCTAATTTCATGATTGAACATGCCGTCAAGGGAATATTTCTATACCTTTCCTGCCTCTAGCATTAGACCACATATTGGTGATTCAATACAAGTCAAATCAGGCTGCCGGGCGTGGAAAGTTATCTAAAATTGACATGCAAGAGCGCGCCGGATCAGTGCAAAATATAACCTTAATATTCGCACAATAAGCTGTTTACGTCCTTTTTTTAATTTATTTTTTTGCAATCACCCTTGCTTTTTACTTTTTACATGTTAGAATGATTCCAAGTAGGTAGCAAACAAAACAACATTGGTTGTGACTGAAACATCCCATTGCCCCCGGAAGGGCTCGGCTCCACATCTGTGGGCCGGGCCTATTTTTTTGGGTCAATTGCAGACCCATTTTTACCGATGTTCTTTAGGGCAGCTCATTTTTCAGGGAATCAACCACAATGAAGATGGATATGCGATTTATTGACCCGTTTGTAGCCTCATTACAAAATGTATTTGTCTGCATGCTCGGAACACCCGCACAACTAGGTAAGCCCTATCTCAAAGGAACGATGGATCAGCAGATCGACCTAGTGGCCATTATTGCACTCACAGGGGACGTGGTGGGAAGTACGGTTCTGTGCTTTCCGATGGAGACGGCATTAGCGGTCGCATCTCGATTTGCTAGTGAGGAGATGGGGCTAGACCACCCGGATTTGCCCGATGCTCTTGGCGAACTGATCAACATGATCACTGGCAGCGCCAAAGCCAATCTGCAAGGGATCAACGCGACCATATCACTGCCACGGGTGATTGCGGGCAAGAACGTCAAAGTGGGGGGGCCAAAAGCTATGCCGTTCGTGGTGCTTCCCTTCAAATCTGAACTGGGGTATTTTTATCTTGAACTGTCCGTTTTAAGCAATGAGCAGTCTCAAGCAGCCTGAATTCAAACTTTCGGACACCCTTTACAACAAGCTAACGCATGCCCTAATGATTCAACGCAGTAGATCCACCTGGTCTATGAAATTCACCCAGGGCTTGTCCATGCCGGCTGTTTTGTGAGTCTCAAATATTTTTCAGCGAGCAAAATCAGATGCGATACGCCTAAATACCAAAATCATCTGAATAATCATCAATTACTTAAAAAAATTCATCTCATACTATCAAAAGCCAATTGCAGCGAAAGATTTATCTCAACAGTCATTAGCACGCTAACCTAACTTCTTTTTTTACAGTATGTTCGGTTTATTTTAGGTGGCTTATACGGGGCCATGCTACCGCCCTTACAGGCTAAAAAAGTCCCGCTAGAATCACTGCCAGTAATATTTTCCAATTTTTTATCGGGCCACATAGGGGTCTTTTTAGCTATATGCTACTTGTAACTAACGACTTAGTGAATTGACATGTATTTTTAGATTCCTTCAAGTGCAGCGAATGGGTTTGGCGATATGTAGAGTGGAAAGAAAAGAACATCAAAAGCTGCCTTGGGGATGTGACCACCGGGTCCGAGAGCTCTTAACAGAGGCATATTTAAGTGGCAGCCTTAGACGAATCGTTCTTATAGGAGTAGACGCATGAATGACATTGCTCCAATTGGTCGCTCAAGCTACGCAGCGATAGGCGGCACGAGCCGACGTGGGAACACATCCGCGTCGCCGGCCACAGGTACGCAGCGTGGCAATGACGAAGTAACACTATCTGACAATGCCCGTTATCTAAGCCAAATGCAACAGATGCCCGATGTCCGCCAAGACCTCGTCACTGCTGTTCGCCAAGCTATTGATGATGGGACTTATGAAACTGACGAAAAGGTTAACGCGGTGCTTAAGCCCATGCTAGAAGACCTGGCCTAACGAGACACATCGCATGATGCCAGACACAAATTAATGTGTCCGATGCCTGAGTCACAACCCTTTAGATTACAAACTAACATCTCGTCTTTTTAGGCGAGATGTTTTTTAATGCGAGGATTTTAGCCCTCACATTATACCCTTGACGATTAAAATTCATGCGTGACTGACATCGCCAACACAAACACTACAAAGTCTTATGAACCGTCCGACGCGCACAAAAAAGACGCGATGCGTATGACACTGGATTTGACCCCAGCTCAATCCCATCACACAATTCATAAATGATCACAGTATGGATTGGCATCAGTATTGGCCTAGTCGTGTTGCTCCTAATCGCAATGAACTGGAAACGACAGTACGTCTTCATTCTCACCATTACGCATAGCACGCTCAAATTGACCCATGGCCAGGTCAATGAAGAATTCTTTGAAGATGTCCAACGCATCTGCAAGCTCTTTAATGTTGCAGAGGGTCAAATCAAAGCTGTCCAAGGCCGCAAAGGTGTCAATCTCATTTGCACCGGAAGCATCAAATCACAGCAACGAGCACTGCAAAACGCACTGAATCACCCGATATAATGAACACGGATCACTTGCGCGTAAGACCTAAAGAGGCAGAAATTGCAGGGCTGATCGCATCAGGTAGATTCGCAAGCAGGGCGGTGGCATAACGAAGCCGATCTGTACGGCTAAGCACATAACAAACAGGGGATGTGCCAAACGCACGGTAGGCAGTCTCGTTAAGTAAACGAAAAATACGCGAAGCACAGCCTGGCAACGATCTTTGCCAAACACGGCGGATCGACCCCGCATCAATGAGTATCAACTCACCCTCTGGCGAAAGCAAAATATTGCTGATTTTTAGGTCGCGAAAAAACAGTTGCTCTTTAAACAAATCAGCAGTGAGTTTACCTAACTGCCTTGCGAGTTTATGCTTGGCAACGGGCAGCTCAAAGTCACCCTTAGCAATCGCGATGTCTAATGACGGGCCAATATAAGGTGTGGTTAAATAGCATTTCCCATGCTGCCAACCCATCTCTTGAATCACCGCCACAGGCAACCCCATCGCTTTGATTTTTGCATGAGCACGTTTTTCACATTGGCCCGGGTGAATTTGCAGCATGGCCAAAAAACGTTGTTTTAGTGGCAAGGACTCAAAGCGTTTAATCACCTGCGTAACAGACTGATACTCTTCAAGCCAAACCGTACTTCGCCGGTCATCTAATTTGTAGACCGCTAGCACATTACCTTGCAAAGGCTTGATCGTATTAAGGGGTAAGGCACATTTCACACGCATAGGCTAATGGATTCACGGCCCCACGGCTAGCGAATCGGGCTTAGTCTTGTTTGTACGAAGACTTTGAAAAACTAAAACTCATTATCGGCACAGACAAAATCATATCCACTAGGCAAATAAAGCTGACGTCATTTTTCTCGGATGCTACAATAAGGCCCGTCAAGGATCACAACCCGGCGGAGTAGTTTCATGCGGTGTCCGTATTGCAGTTCAAAAGATAACAAGGTCATCGACTCACGCGCAGCCGATGGGGGGGACTCCATTCGCCGCCGCCGTGAGTGTTTGAAATGTACCCGCCGCTTCACCACCCGCGAGCATGTTGAGCAGCGCGTCCGCCTTGTCGTCATCAAAAAAGATGGCACGCGCGTTCCCTTCGACCGACAAAAAATTCTAGTCGGCCTAGAAAGAGCCTGCTACAAACGGCCCATTCCAACAGACTCGCTTCAGAAAATTGTCGATTTGGTTGAAGAAGAGCTTTACCGAAAATACGAACGCGAAGTCGAAGCCATCGTCATCGGCAAAACGCTTGCTGAACATCTCAAACAACTTGACCAAATTGCCTATGTCCGCTTTGCCAGTGTCTACAAACAGTTCCGAGATCTCGACGATTTCTTAGCGGAAGTCAAAGAAGTACTCAACACGGATACAAAAGATGCCACCAATCAAGGCAGGTTGTTCTAAATCCAACCATAGGCTTTTAATTCTCAACTTTTGACACATTTTTCAAAAGTATGCTCAAAAGACCGTCTTTACGTCCAATAACCTGGAAAAAGCCAAGAATTTACGCCTAAGAAGCAAAATAAGACTGGAATTGTTCCAATATTGCGCCAATAATACTATGTGGGGGAATGACGTGATTTCTCTTCGACACGGGTTTCGACCCGCCTGTCATATGATGCCTTGATGTAAGCCCCACATCTAAAAGGCCTGTCGAATAGATCAACCGCGAAACTGGGAAAGGAATACACTCCATGGCTAACATTGCTTCTATCCTTGCTGAAAAAGGTTCCGAGGTCCTATCGGTTAGCAAAAGCACAACCGTGCTTGAAGCAGCTCGTATGATGACCAAAAACAAATGCGGTTCGCTTTTGGTCACCCAAGACACAAAACTACTAGGAATTATCACAGAACGCGATGTCCTCTCACGCGTCGTCGCATTGGAATTGGCCCCAACGGCAACACCCGTAGCAGCTGTAATGTCCAAAGAAATTTCTGTCTGCAACGTACAAACATCCGTTGATGAAGCAAGAACCCTCATGCGAAATCTCCGGATTCGCCACCTTCCCGTGGTCGATGATGCAGAAAATATCATTGGCCTAATTTCAATTGGCGACCTCAATGCCAGCCAACTCGAAGGCCAACAACAAGCCATCCACCAGATGCACGAGTACATCTACGGCCAGACACTCGAACAATAAACGCACACACACATCGTAATACCCTCATTGGCCGCAGTCATCATGGCTGCGGTTTTATGAAAATAACTTGTTAAAAGTGATCAATCACACAATAGCCCTTCACTATATGCCGCTTGATAGAGAGGCAATATTCACTTTTTAGGTTCATCACTTCGACATATCACCTTGCCATTGATTATGCTGTGTGACTATGACGGATGTGAAACATACTTATAAAGTCTCAAGCGACTGTATTGACATGCGATTAGATCGTTACGTGGCGAACCTGCTTTCACTTTCACGAAAGCAAGTTCGTGAGTTAATAACCATCAAGGCCATCACCATTAATGACATCACCGCTGACAAAGCAGGCACCCTGCTAGCGGTAGACGATCACGTTCAAGTCGATCCCAACAAAGCACAGCAGTTACACACCATTACGCCCAACCCTGATTTAGATATCCCCATTCTCTTTGAAGATGAGGAATTGCTCATCGTCAACAAGCCGCCGAACATGGGCGTACACCCCCTTGGCCCCTTGCAAACCGACACCGTCATCAACGGCTTGCTCGCAAAATATCCGCAAATCCAAGGTGTCGGAGAAGGGGGCCTGCGCAGCGGCGTGGTTCACCGTCTAGATGTCGATACCACAGGCACACTCATCATCGCCTTAACCGACACCGGCTATCAAATCGGACGAGAAGCCATCACCGATAAACAAAACACACTCAAACAATACCGCGCCCTCGTCCATGGCAAACTGCCTCACGATGAACAAGCTGTCCATCGCAATCTCGTCATGGCACAACACAAACCCGCCCGCGTAAAAGTCATCAAAAACGCGACCATTGAATCAAGGCATTGCTCACTACGCTCCCGCGTCCTTGAAACCTTCAAAAATGCCAGTTACATCGAAGTCGACCTGCAAACAGGCTTTCTACATCAAATCCGTGTTCTACTGGAACATCTTGGCAATCCCATTCTTGGCGACACCTTATATGGTGAATCAAATGATTTACCCCGTTGCATGCTCCATGCACATCACATTCAATTTGGAATCGTCGATATCACCGCACCCATACCCGAAGATATGAACCATGCCCTTGATCAATATCGATAATCTGGATGACCCAAGACTCGACCGCTACCGTGATCTACCTGCACGCCGGATGGATAACGACCCGGTCTACATGGTCGTCGAAGGCAAGATCAATGTGCAACGCCTCATCGATGTCGGCTGGCCAATTCAGTCCATCGTCGTTGAAAATAAAAAATCAAAACTCGTCCCCCAGCAGGTCACAGAAACTTGCGATGTCTACAACCTCCCCACATCCCTGATCTCACAAATCGTTGGC
>JAESSU010000268.1 GCA_016763955.1 Phycisphaeraceae bacterium
CTGCAACTGATTCATTGATATTGCCACTACTCGTAATCAAGGAAACTGCACCATTGGCAGCACTGATAGTTCCTACTGTGATATTACCAGCTGCGCTCACGGAAACATCACTCGTTGCATTGGTAATACTCGTGAGTGTTGCTGAACCTGCGCTGGTCAGGCTGATGTCTCCGGAATTCAATGTATCCGAAGCACTGACACTGGTGAATGTGGTATTACCTAGCAGGTTGTTCAGTGCGATTCCACCCGTGTTGGTTTGTGCAAGAGTCACGGTGGTTACACTCAAATCGATATCCCCATTAATATTCCCGATTCCAGTCGTACCCGTCAGGCTTACATTGGTCGCTGTAACATCTGCGGTCGAATCCGCATCATCGTTTATCGATCCACCCGTGGTCGTAATGACAACCGACTTCGATGTTCCACCTGCAGTGATATTTCCGATGGTGATGTTTCCACCTGCAGAGGCATTCACATTTCCGTTAGCCGTAGTGACGGTTCCCAGGACAGCTCCACCGGTTGCTGTGAGGTTGATATCACCGGATGAAGCACCATTGGTAGTAGTGACGCTGGTGAAAGTGCTCGTAGCTGCCGTATCGCGGAGGAAAATGCCTCCGGTTCCAGTTGTCGCCAGGGTAACCGTGCTGCTGTTGATATCCAGCGGATTGGAGGATGTACCGATTCCACTGATCGCAGTCAGACTTATGCTGCCCGAAGTAATCTTAACAGCCGTGTCATTGACGGCTTCCTGAATGCTTCCCACTGTTGTCGACAAGGTCACCGGATTTGTTCCAGCAACATCGGTGATCGTTCCCACTATGATATTGCCGCCAGCGGCCAGGCTGACCGAACCACTGGTGCTGTTGATTGTTCCGACAGTCGCCGGTCCGGCTGCTACAAGGGAGATCACGCCTGACGTATCGGTATTGATATTAGTCAATGTTGTGGTCGTGCTGCTGCTCACCTTGCTGTTCAAGGCAACGCCTCCGGTACCGGTGGTCGCCAGAGTCACTGTCGGCACAACGATATCCAGATTTCCATTGGTATTTCCAATGCCCGAGGTTGCCGTGATACTTAGGCTGGCTGCGGTGATATCGGTGGTAGAGTCGTTCGCATTATCGTTAATCGAACCGTTTGTGCTGACAATGGTCACCGCATTGTCCGAGGTGGTGTTACTGTCCGTAATTGCTCCGATCAGAATATTCGCACCACCATTGATCGTGATGTTTCCGTCAGTAGCCACATTGGTCAATGTCACATCATGGGCACCGACCTGGTCAAAAGTTATCGTCCCGGACGCAGTTGTCATGGATGTGACCACGGTTGCTCCGGTCGCAATATTGTCGACATTGATGGCACCCGCTCCGGTGCTGTCAATCGACAGTGAAGAGGAAGCTGTCAATTCAATCTGGTTCGTCGTTCCGACACCTGCTGTGACATTCAAGTCCACGGTATCACCGATGATATCCGCTTCGGGGTCGGCTCCGGATTCTTCAATCTTACCGGCCGATGTTCCGATCACTACGGTATCGCCGGTTGCGGTGACAGCTCCAATGTTAATATCACCCGCGGCATTGATCGTGATACCGCCAATTCCGGTTGAAGCCGTACCGATGGTCAACGCGAACGCTCCGGTCTGATCGTAGGTAATCGTGCCATTTACTGTAGTAATGGAACTCAAGGAAACCCCTGCAGAGGCCGCGTTATTCAAATCGATATTTCCGTTGGTCGTATTATCAGCGGTGATCGTGGTGGCAGCCAATTCAATCTGAGCGGCATTACCGATACCGCTGACCGCATCCATATCAATGGTTGTTGCCGTGATATCCGCATCTCCATCACCCGCACCCGCTTCCTCGATGGCAGCCTCACTATCGATAGTGACCGTGTTCCCTGTTGCAGTCACATTATCAATCACTACGTTACTGGAAATACCGTTTGCGATCAGATTGATATTACCACTTCCACCGGCCGTCACTAATGTTGCTGTCAGAGGACCGTCAGACTCGGCAGTGACGCCTCCATCCGTAGTGACGACAGAAGTCAAGACCAAGGCGTTTGTATCGCGGATCGTGAAGCTGGATGCCGATGCAGCCGTAACCGAACTGAAGTTGTTTGCCTGAATTGGCAGTGAAACGCTGGAGCCCGCGGCGATATTCGTGACACCGGAAACTGTAATTTTACCTGATGTCTGTGTGATGGCCCCGGAGATGTTGTTCGTGCCACCGTCTCCATCGGAAGCGGTGCTTCCCAGAATCATGCCACCATCTGATGTCACCGTTCCTGAGAAAGCCAAAGTCGTAGCATCCTGAATTGTGAGGGCCGAGGCTGTTATGTTGTTTGTTGTAAATGTGCCCGCCAAGTTGATGGCTGAATCATTACTGTCGATCCCGATCGTTCCGGCACCCGAACTGAGGGTGTGAGCGGCCTCTTGAATAATCCCTCCACCGGTCGATACTGACGATGAAGTAACCGAGATATTTCCACCGGATGAACTCGTCGTTCCGGCACCCAGGTTGACATCAAATCCACTGATGGTGATTGCTCCATTAGCCGCACTGACACTATTACCAATGGTTGCTTTACCGACAGCAGTGTCGTCCGCATCTGCTGTAATTGTGATGGAATCACCCGAGGACAAGGCATTCACTGAAGTACCCAGAACCGTTCCGATCGACACATCCCTCTGAGCCGCCAGTTCAACAGAACCCGATTGTGAGGTCACTGCGGCATTCACCAGGACTCGATCACCTGTTGTATTACCGGACGACAAGAGTTTCAGATCCCCGTCGACATTAATCGCACCAGTGATGTTGACATCACTTGTTCCGCCGGTTGCTCCGTTACGTGCTGCTACTGCGGTGAATGTTCGATTTGTGTCGAGCTGAGTCAGCGACTGTCCAACGAGCACGCGATTTGCAGAATTTGTTCCTGCAGCAGTGCCACCAATGCTCGCAAAGAAGATATTGTCATCGGTGTTGGTGAAACTTGATGTCAGAGATCCACCCAGATTAATTCCGCTCCAGCTTAAGTTTCCGGTAGATGTTCCGGTATTTTCACCTCCGGATGCAATCAACGCGATCTGTTTGCCGGCTCCACGGGCACCTTCAGTGGTGTTCATGAAGTAATTACTGGTGGTCAATGATCCGCTGACCTCGCGAATCTGAACATTTCCACCGGTAGCAGTGGTCTGATTCAGATCGATCGTGCCAACACCCAGATCAACATCAATCGCACCGTTACGGTTTTCAAAGGCACCGGACGAAGCAGTGAACGAGATGATGGTATCCCCCCCGATTGCCTTGGCAGCATTCAGCGATATATGCGGTGCATTCAGAACACTGGCCTCGCTGAGATCATCGCGGATGCTCTCACTCTTCGAAGTGACATGAATTCCTTCGGATCCTGTTGTAGCTGTTGTATTGGTTGTCTTCACGCTGGCCAACGTGGCATCGCCATCCGCACTGATCTTGATCAATCCATTACCTGCATCAATGGATGATGCCGAATCCATTGTCAGCAATCCACCACTACCGCTGTTGGTGTTGTCGTGATCCGCAGTCACAGTCACATCCCCACTCGTAGAAGTAATACTGCCGCTGGCGCTGAAAGTTATATTGTTATCGGCCGTCACCGTGATGTCTCCGGTTGCCGAGTTAATGCCTGAGTTGATTGCGACATTCGAAGTTCCACCGTTAGCCTCAATATTGACGGTGCCGGCACCGACCGCAACCACTGCATTACCGCTCGTTCCGTTGTCCACCGTGACCGTTCCATCGGCAATGACCTGGATGTTACCCGCCGTTGCCTGAACCGCCTTGAACACCGTCACCGCGTTGGTCTCGTCAATATCGATGTCCCCGCTGGTTGCGTTGTCGATGTCCAGACTGCCCGCACTTGTTTCCAAATCATCCGCATTACCAACTCCTGTCTTCGCGTTGATTACGACTCGGCCACTGTCGGCCACGATATCAATTAAGGAATCTCCACCATCGACAATGGCTGCTGTAGCACTGTCGATAGTTACAGC
>JAESSU010000269.1 GCA_016763955.1 Phycisphaeraceae bacterium
AGCGGGAATCCTTCATCTTCCTTCGGCAGTTCTTGGAGCAAGTCACTCAGTCTATCTGACTTCCAAAATTTTCTAAGTGGAATCTTTGAGGCTGCACAATGTTAACCCAGTGGATTCTCAGGATCCAGATCGTTGAGGTAGCCAAACTGCTTGCGCTGCAGATTGCAGGTGAATAAAGGGTCCTTTGCAGACCATTTATCCAGATAAGCGGTGCTGAGAATTGTTTGAAATACCGTGATACCAAAGTCCTTTAAGTACTCCACATAAAATGGATTATCATCAAAAAAGATGGTGATATTGTATTCTTGCATCAAGCCCAATTTGTGCTCCTTCATTCTGTTAAAATGGTCCACACCCATATCCTTCTCATCATATTCATAACCCAATAAGATGTCTTTATATAGCTCTGGAGTAATTCCCAACTCATCAAGCTGTCTTCGGATATCTGACTTCTGAGAACTCTGTGTACCACTGACCACGTACACATCATGCGCCCAATTCTTCATCAGTGGAATAAAAAACTCCGGGATTCAAGGCGGCAAACGCTTACGCGGTACGGTACGGATTAACGGCTCAAAAAATGCAGCCCTGCCCCTGATGGCAGCCGCGCTGCTCACCGATGAACCGGTGATCCTCCGGGATACACCAAACCTCGCGGATATCCGCAATATGCAAAGACTTCTTGAGTCTCTAGGCTGCCCGACCCACCGTGATGGTGATGATCGCAAGGGACGTAATATGACCTTGCATGCTAACGATAACACTTTGTGTACCGCACACTATGACATCGTCCGAACGATGCGAGCAAGTATTTGTACGCTTGGCCCACTACTTGCCAAACGCGGCCAAGCTCGTGTGTCGATGCCCGGCGGTTGTAATATTGGTGACCGTCCGGTGGACTTGCACTTGCGAGGCCTTGAAGCATTGGGCGCCCATATCCATCTGGATGAAGGTTACATCGTCGCGTCACTGCCTAAAGGTAAACGGCTTGAAGGTGCGCGTATTTTTCTAGGCGGGCCTTTTGGTTCAACCGTATTAGGAACTGCTAACGTGATGTCCGCTGCGGTGCTTGCAAAAGGGCAAACGGTTATTGAGTCTGCTGCTTGTGAGCCGGAGATTCAGGGGTTAGCGGACATGCTCATTGCCATGGGCGCAAAGATCACCGGCGCAGGCTCGCCACGGATCATCATTGATGGTGTTGACTCTCTTGGCGGTGTGGATTACACCGTGATGCCCGACCGCATTGAAGCGGGGACTTACATCATGGCAGGGGCGATTACCAACGGCGATGTCATTTTAGAAAATTGCCCAGTCGATGCCCTAAGTGCTGTGATTGATCGGCTCAAATTTATTGGCGTGGAACTCGAACCCATTGACGAAACCGATCCGCTTCGCCAGACCGTGCGCGTTGCATCGGCTAGAAGACTCGCTCCCGTGCAACTCACCACACAGCCGCATCCAGGCTTCCCAACAGATCTACAAGCTCAGATCATGGCACTACTGTGTCTTGCAGATGGCAACTCCATCATCACCGAAAAAATCTTCCCTGACCGTTTCTTGCATGTCGCGGAGTTGCTGCGGATGGGAGCGAATCTCACCCGCAACGGCTCAAGCGTCCTCGTCACCGGCGTACGTGAACTCATCGGCGCGCCGGTGATGGCATCAGACCTTCGCGCCTCCGCCGGCCTAGTGTTAGCCGGTTTAGCAGCACGCGGAACCACCACGATCAACCGTGTATATCACTTGGATCGCGGCTACGAAAAGATGGAATTGACACTGCAAAACCTAGGTGCAGACATCCAACGCGTCAATGTCGATGCCGTGTGACTAGTTCAAAGCCCTGCCACTCCTGTGGCACGGGTGTTGGCAATGCCTCCTGCGATGCAGCGAAAATCGTTAATTAGCAACGTGGTCTTTGAAGGCTTGCTTAAAAGCGTCAAGTGTTGCGTAGCCTTCGGGCAAGATGGCTTCATCCGCAATGAGTACCGGCACGCCATCGACAATGGGGTATTTCAGGCCGCCGATTTCTGAGACCAGGTAGTTATCTTGCATCGTCAGTTTTGAACGGGTCAATGGGCAGACAATACAGTCAAGTAGTTGGGATGCTAAATCAGGTGCTGTGTCGTTCATGGTGATCCTTTTTAGACATCAAAAAGCAGGGTTGCAATCAGTTCGCATAAACGATCACCACGCCGACGGTAGTTGTGATAATGCTCATCGCATTGAGCAATGATTGCATCGGCATCTTGTTTATTGCTTGTCACAAAATGTGATTTTGCAAAGTACTCAAGCTGCTGACGATCCCACTCAAAGTGATATTGAAAACAGTAGCAGGTCATCCCCACACGGAAGGCTTGGTTTGGGCATAACACTGAGCCTGCTAAGGGAACGCCCCCAGGGGGGAGCTTGGTGACTTCTTGCCCATGGAGATGAAATTGAATGCTGTCCCATGTTTGACCGGCTAGTAGCGCATCGGTGGTGCCTGGGAAGGCGAGCTTGACGTTGTGCCAGCCAATTTCGGGGCGGTCCATTTTGGTGACTTCGCCGCCCAGTGCCGTTGCAATAAGCTGAGCGCCTAGGCAGATTCCCACCATCGGCAGGTTCGCGTCATGGGCTTTTTTGATCAAGTCCATTTCGGGCTGCATCCAGTGATGTTGATCCTGCTCATCGACATTCATTGATCCGCCCATCACCAATAGGCCGGTGATGTGGTCCAGATTTTCTGGCAGAGGCGTATCACTGTCGTGCAGAGGCACCGTGATCAAACGGTGGCTACGTTGTTGAAGGAATTGCCCGAGAACCGCGGAGGTCTCATCCATTTCGTGTTGTAAAACAAGCAAGCTCATGGGGCAAAGTCTTGCGATATTTACCCATTCTGTCAACTCCCCCCCCCGGAACCCCGGAAGTTTCCCCTGTGTTTTTAACCGCTGATGGTTTTGTCGGTCTTGTTCTTAGCGCGGCTTCTCCCGGGTTTTTATGCAAAAAGCCGTTGGAAGTGACGCAGTCAATTCCTGCGGGGGCCGGAGCGGGGCAGATAATGATGCAAAACGCTCTAATGTCCGGTGTTTAAAATTCCGGGGGTAAATTCCGGGGGGTGATCCCTAAACCCTTAATTGGCCGACAATATATCTATGCCTAATTTTGACACGATGATTATGAATTCTGGCGGATTGCGAAGTCTTATTGCCACGGGCATGGGGGCCTGTGATGTGGGCAGTACGTCGGTGGCTATGTTGCATTTTCAACAACGTCACGTCAATACACGCAATCGCATGGAAGCCATGCAGCAGCAAGCAGAGCATTTTGAGATCGAGCAGGTGGTTCGCAGTGAGATGGCAACCCTAATTTCAAACCCCGGCCAGAGTGTTCGGGAAGATGATATGCCTGACCCTGTGACGTTTTATCGCGTGCAGATGCTTATTGCTGCCTTGGCGCAAGCGATTGAGTTTAGGGTTAAGCGGCTGATCGTGCCTTTTGCGTGTAATGCAGATCACGATCGAATCGCTCGGATTACTGAACAACTGACATTGGTTTTGCATCTTGTTGAGTTGGACGATGCGCAAGCCATTCCTGTTGTGGAGATGCCCTTGCTGGAACTCACTGACAGAGAGCTCATCGAACTTGGCGAGCAGATGCAGGTTCCTTGGTCTA
This sequence comes from Phycisphaeraceae bacterium, assembly GCA_016763955.1. Lineage (GTDB taxonomy): Bacteria > Planctomycetota > Phycisphaerae > Phycisphaerales > Phycisphaeraceae > UBA7800. Next base: position 3,652 of record JAESSU010000269.1, read on the forward strand.
AGTCTTGGAGCTGTCGTAATGCTGGCGATGAGCCTTGTGGCGGATGTCCAGCTTGTGTGAGTCGGTCACAGGCATTCCAAGAAGCTGGGGTTTCTGACGAGTAGTCATTGAGAGGGTCGTTATTGAAAATCCTAACGCCCAATTCCAAAAGATAAAAGCTATACCCTTTGTCGTTTGCGGTAGGTCGCGGGCCCCATATCGTAGTGCTTGTTAAACACACGTGAGAAGTAGAAGCGGTTTCCAAAACCCGTGTCATGGGCAATCTGGTCGATGGCATTTTGTGTATAAATTAATTGTTTGGCAGCCTCGCTGATTCGTCGTTCTTGCACATACTGAGCAGGGGTTTGGCCAACACATTCTCGAAAACGACGAATGAAATAATCCTCACTCATATGACACAAGGATGCGAGCTGGGTATTGGTGGTGTTCGTGTGGTAATGTTCGTCGATGTACTGCACGGCAGGTTGGACGGCTTGCTGGGCTGCCATGGCTTGATCACAAAGCTGCGTCTTGGATTTAGGCAGTTGCATCAGCAGATCCGTGAATGCCCAGTACAGCAAGCTTTTACAACGACAAAGAACAGCAGCGGAACTGGTGTCGCCATCTTCTATTTGATCACAAAGCGCCATAAATGCCTTGTCACGAATCGGGTCGGCGTTGAGCATAAACGGTCGATCAAAGACTTGCCGAATCAAAGCAGGGGGGATGCCCACAACGTCAAAATGAATATAGAAGTGGCCGATATTCTGTTTATTGAGACAGGAATAGGTGACCCATCCGGGAATTAAATGCACTTGGCCGGGAATCAGTTCATGGTCCCCGTGGTCTGAACGGATCATCGCGCCAGATCGGTTATTGATATATAAACGCCAGAAGCTGTCAGTGGTGTGATCTGCTTTCCATGAAGGGTCAATGGTGGTTAATGCCACGCATAGTGTGCGGATAGAGAGCCGGTCGCCAACCGATAGCTGATATTTGATATTGGGGTGTTTGGGCCTCATGTCGGAATAGGATATATCAAGTAGAGGTAATTTGCACGGTTTAAATTTGAGTTCAACCCTTTGCCAAGAATATTTTAGCGGGTACAAGTTTCGATCTGTAGGGCCTCAATGGCGTGGCGTTGTTCATCAGGAATTCCTTGCGGGGGGATGACGGCTTCGAGAATAATAGGCACCTTAGGGTCGAGGCGTTGGGCGATCCGGCGGCAGGCTTGGATCATTGGAGCATCTAAGGCCCAGTGTTTACCTTCCATGTCAATCCGACTTAGGTGAATTTCACGCAGTCGATCCGAGAAGTTTGCCAGCATCGCAACGGCGACAGACATGCTCTGATCAACCTGCTGGGCGTGGGCGATGTCAAAACACCAGCTCGCTTGGGGAAGCATGTCAAAGTATGTGAGCATCTCCGTGGCCGTTTGGCCAACGGGTTTGCGAGGGTCTGAGTTTTCAATGCAAAGATGATGTCCCAATGTTCGCCATGGGGCAGGGTCTTGAATCATGTCCGGGTGGACGATGATGTTCCATTTGCGGGCGACAATGGGTTGGAGCATTTTACAGAGTGTTTTTTCATCTAGCGTGACAAATTTACTCGGTGCATGAAATGAGATTTGCTTAAATTTTGAAAGGTCGAGTCCGTCTTCTAAAGCTTTAAGCAAGATAGGCAGTTCTGGCTCGCGCAGTGCAGACAATTCAATCACATCGACTTTGTATTGATGTAGGATCGATATGGCTCGTTTAAAATCACCACGAGCCAGTGAGCCAGTTGAAAATCCGATGTTGCGTTTCAAAAGATGCCATACCTCCGAATACAGTGTGCCAAGGTTTTATGATCGTCGAAAAATAGTTTTTCTAAAGCATCGTTAAATTGTTCACCAAGGTCGTTGATTTCACGGAAGAGTTTATGGTCCGCTGCTCTCTTAGGTGTGAGCTGCGTTAATGCTTGTCTTTCTTGCGGGTCATTTAGGACGGATAGAAACCGGTCATAAGCACGAAGTAACTGGGTTGCGGTTTGTGGATTACTAAATTTTAATAGCGCATTACACAGGCGATCCATCGGCGAACGTTGGACATTTTTAAGGAGCAGGTTTACTAAGCGTGATTCAGGGTGTTCATGGTCAAATAGTGCGTTGTCTTGATCTGCTGGTTGATGTTTGCATGCAAAGCACATGAGTAAGCCAGAGGTGAATAGGAGTTTACGGGAGAGCAGGAGTTTTGTTTTGCGAAGGGCCCATTTGTCCTTGGGCGTGTCCCATTTTTTTTTAGCATAGTCTACGGTGATGGTTCGCCAGTAACGCACAATGTCATTTAGTAAAAAGCGAGGCATATCCATTGTTGCCGGTTGGGAATTGGTGATCACGGGTAGGCCGTTTTGGACATAGCGTTGGAGGATTTGTCGTAGGACACGTTGGTGGACATTGCTGCCTAGGATTGTGGTGGATTCAAGGATCATCAGCAAGCGGCGGGTCTGGTTGATGTTGGTGTCTTCTTGGCCGCCGATTTGATGGATCAGGTCATGGCTAAAGGTCATGTTCCCAAATGTGCCGGTGCTTCTGGGCTTGGTGAACTTAAGGTCTGCAAGGATTTGGCCGATGCGTTGAGCGACGCGGTAATGCTGTGGGTCTGCTCCGGTGTCTAGCAGCAGTGTCCAGTCAACGTCCGATCCACTGGTCCATTCATTGCGTGCTAGGGATCCGAAGACCACCACTGCTGCATCAGGTGGGATGAGTTGTGAGTCTTCTTGCACAATTGCGTCGTGAATTTGTTTACGAATTTTGGGGGCTTGCTCACGAGCCTGTGAGATGGCTGGCCAGTGTTGATCCCACTGACGACATAGTTTGTTGTATCCCAGATCATGTTCTGCGGTATTGCCCATGAGAGTCATAGTGTAATTGGCGGGCATTTATCTGCAAAGTGGGTCTTGGAAGTTTAAAGCAACTTTTACCGCTTGCGTTTACTAATCCAAGCCGAGATGGCTTCGCGTCGTGTGGGCCAACTTTTGCCTGTGCGAAGGTCTAGATAGGTCCAGAACATGCGGGTGAAAATTTCGGAGATTCGGCGAATGGAAAGAATCCGAGCATCAATGAGTTCACGCGGAGATTGCACTTCTTCGGTGGGGGGGAGTTTGGCACTGGAGATGATCATCATGTCTGCTTGGAAGGTGAGTTCCCATTGTTCGGTGGAGTCGAGTTCTGCGATGAGCAGTCCTGCTTTGCGGGGCCATTTGCCTGTGGCCATGGCATCTGCTGCTTCCACTAGACGGGTTGGCCCATCACCGGCTAGGGTTTGTTTGCCCCCGACACCCCATGCGCAATCCATGTTTAGGGTTTTGTCGAAAAGGATGCCGATTTTGTCTTTGCGGGATTGATCTTGGACATCAATTTCGACCATGCCTTCGTGTTCTTCACACATCCACCAGAGCCAGAGTAGAAATTCGTTGCCTAGAAAGTCCTTCATGTCCACGCTCGCTGCTGCCCAGGGCACGAATGGGATGGAGATGTCTTGGACCCCTGCTGCGTCTTCATGGTTGTCTGCAGCGCCGGCTGGTGGGGCGGTGAAAGCTGAAGGTCGGATGTCTTCAAAATCCCGTGTTTCGCCTTTTGCCCCGAGCATGTGACGGGCGGTTGCGCCTGAGGTCATCTGGTCTAGTTCGACACCAAAGCTATCACGCATGATTTTGTGGAGTTGTTCAGCAACGGTATTGCCCACCGCACCAAAGAGTAATTCTTTGTTTTGCAGGTCCCAGAGAATGGGGATCATTTTGGACTTGCGGTATTTGCCTGCTGCAAGTTCTTCTTGCATCTGACGATTGGTCAGTTCGGTGGCTTCTCGTTTTTCATGTTTAGAAAGAAAGCCCAGTGAGTCATCTTTTTGTGAAGCGACTGCTTTTTCGTGTATGTACTTGTAGGCTTGTTTGATGTCTGAGGGGACTTTGTGGGTGTCGATGCGCAGGGCAAAGAGCAGGGCTGGGCCAAATCCATTTTTGTTGTAGTCAAATTGTGTATCAAAGACATGTTCGCCGGTGACAAAACCTGCTTCGATTTCTTGTGGCACGCCGATGGATTGTGATTCAAATGCGTATTCGCTGAGGATGGATAAGGATGCTTCGTCTGCTGCTGTGGGTGCATCGCCTGAAACGGCAAAGCGACAGAAAGTGACACGGCCAGATATAAATGACATAAAACAAGCGCCTCGATAGTTAGAGTCGGTTAAGGGATCGTTTGGATTGAATCAGATAGTCTATTGGAAACGGGCGTGGGCTTCATCTAGTGACTTGCAAATGGTGAATTTTAACGTCAGCTTGGTGAGGGCAAATAGGTCTTGGGCACGTCGGTTGAGATTGCAAAGAATCAGTTGGCCATGCTGATGTTCAATGGAATTATTGATCATCAAAAGCATCCCTAGAGAGGCTGAGGAGAGGTATTGAACGTCTTCAAAGTCCAAGATCAGCTTGGGGTCTTGTTCTTGATCGATCAAGTAGACAATCTCCGGGCCGATTTGCTCGGGGGATAAATTCTTGACAATGCATTCTGCTAAACGGACGATATGGATGCCGTTTTGCATTGTGATTGGGAATGTACTGTCTGTCATTGGGATCTCCACTAGTCATTAATCTACTAACCTAGGCTAATTTACTAGGTATTGGATGTCCCTGCAAAGTCAAAAGTGAATATCGTTCTTGAGCGATTTGCGTGGTTATGATCTAATCGCTTTATGGGTATTGGTTTCTGACTGATTGCAGAGCTTGAATCACCTTCTGAGCAGTGTTTATAACTTGTTTGTGGACAATTTTTCCCTGGGGGTTTACGAGGATGGCGGTTCGCTGTGTAATCCCGTTTTGGAGGTTGCCTTTCCATGCTCTGTACATCTGTGTCACACGCGCATCTTCATCTCCAAGGAGCGTAAAGGGCAGTTGGTATTTACTGCGATAGACATCCACCATGTCCGGCATGTCCACGCTAATGGCAAGGGGCATCGCATTGACTTGAGCAAGATTGCGAATAAGCCCGGTGAACTCGTTAGCTTGGCAAGCACACGAAGGGGTATCACTTAACGGATAGAAGTACAGCAAAATCCATCGACCCCGCAAGGCACTGAGTTGCACCATTTCGCCTTGATGGTTTTGGAGCTTAAAATCCGGTGCTAGCGTTTGGCCTTGCTGGACTAGGGGGCTTTGGTGATTGCGTTGGATCGCAGGTGTTGCGTCACAACCCGTAAGGATCATGCAAGTCAACACAGTGGCGAAAAACAGGCGAAATATAGGGGGGCTTATTTGCACAATTGCTCCATCGTTATAGGATGAACAGTCAAGTCGGTACGAACTTTAATCAATGTAACGAGATTTGCGCATGAGTGACAACTATCCACAGGTCAAACTTGAAACTTCCGAAGGCACGATGATCCTAGAATTATGGACAGACGTGGCTCCGGGACACAGTGAAAACTTTCTGAAACTCGCTAAGCAAGGGTTTTACGATGGGCTGACTTTTCACCGAGTTTTGCCAGAATTTGTGATCCAAGCAGGTTGCCCACGCGGTGATGGCACCGGAGGCCCAGGCTGGACCATCAAAGCAGAATTTAATGATCGTGAGCATGTCAAAGGCGTCCTGTCCATGGCACGTTCGGCTGACCCAGACTCTGCTGGAAGCCAGTTCTTTGCCCGAAAGAACGGCCGTATAGAGTTG
>JAESSU010000270.1 GCA_016763955.1 Phycisphaeraceae bacterium
GCTACTTATTGCGTCAATCACCGTGCCTGCGTTAAAGCGTTGCGGATAACGCACAATCATTGCGGTGCGGATGCCAAGATCATATAACGAACACTTACCAAAAGGATATTGAATGCCGTGGTCGGTGGTAAAAACGACTATGGTGTTCTGGGCAAACTCTGATTTATCAAGTGCGTCCAAAAGAATTCCGACACCACGATCCATGTTGTTCACATCGCCTGTGAATCCAGTTAGGTCTTGACGCAGTTGGGGCGTGTCCTTCCACTGGGGCATTACGTCAACCTTGGATTCATCGATACCGTTGGCATGCGAAAAGTCATAGCCGTAATTACCAGTCATTGCCGATATCGCGCGATGAACACTAAACATTCCCATTCGGATATAAAAGGGCTGCGGTTCATTAGAACCTTCTTTTTCATCGGCAAAGGTTTGCAATAAATCACCCGCAAACTCGGCGACAATATCAGTTGCGTAATTATGACCGCCTTTGACACTCATGTCATAGTTGTTTTGAAACCCAAGGCTGTTGTTTGCCTTTGTTTCATGTTGAAATCCCACCGGATGGGTGTGGTAACCTGCGTCGGCAAAACGCTGGGCATCCGTGATATTATCAATAGGAAGTTCCCATCCAAGGTTACATAGCCCCATCAGGCCGTTGGTATGCGGATATTTGCCGGTAATGATGCTCCCGCGGGATGGCGAACACAATGATGCTGTCGAAAAATGATTAGCAAAACGCACGCCTTGCGTCGCCATACGGTCAAGGTTAGGAGTGTTAACGGTATGCCCATAACATCCAAGATAGTCTCCTAAATCATGGGCAACAATGACGATGACATTGGGCGGCTGATATTGATGAGAATCATCCATGGCCATTTTTGTTGTTTCCTGGCGGGGTTGTGACTTGTTGTGAGAAGGTGTGAAATCCATTATCGCAGTTTACCTTGTGTGTTATTGACGATGGGTATATATATTAGCCACGAAAACCACGATGCCCATAACTAATTCAACGAAGTGATGGACGTTTCTACGATTCAGAAGTAATAGATGCCCGATATGATGTCGGGCTCCTGCTAGTGTCATGTTTACTTGATGGGGCTAAATGATCACCGTTTATATAACGAAAAGGTCTTCAATGCGTCCTACGAAAGGCCTATTATGAGTAGGTCATCCGAGGGAAACATTGAAGATCAGTCCGAAAATATTCGTTAATTTTTCTAGATCATCATAGCGATGCTTTATTGAACTTTGTAGCCATTGAGTAGATCAGGAGCATTGCCCGCGATGAATGTTTTGATCAGAGTCTGTGCTTTTTCCTTTGTGGAGTAGTCAGGATAGACCACTTCTTTGACGTAGCCATAGGTGGCTAGGAGTCGAGCTGCTTGGATGCGAGCTTCTTGTGCTTTTTCGATTGCTTTGGTGAGGATTCTCATACATTCTTGAGGGCTATGGAATCCCATCCCGTTGTTGGCAGCGACGTAGTCCCAGTTCATTTGAGCTGAGCGGACGAGTTGGCGAACAGAATTGATTTGTTCGTCGGTTACGCCGATTTGCATACAGGCTGCAATATCAAAGTGAGCAAATGCGATGGCACGTTCGGCACGGGCGCGGCCTTGTGCGTTTTTGGTTTGAATGTCTTCCACACGGCTGCGTGTTTCATCTTCACTCCAACGGTGACATACTGCACAGGAGTTGGAGATGTTTAGCAGGGGGCTTTGCAAGTGATGGTCGGAGAACTTGGCGCCGCCTTCACTGCGGTAAGGCATGTGACAGTCTGCACAGGACACGCCTCTAAAAGCATGGATGCCTGTGGAGTAGACTTCGTAGTCAGGATGTTGCATTTTGATCATCGGCGTTTTGCTGATGGCATGCGTCCAGTCTTTAAAGTCAGCGTCGTTATAGTATGCTTCCATGGCTTCGGGCGTTGTGCCTTGGTCCCAAGGGAAGGTCAGGTACTTACCTTTGCCTTTGAAGTAGTATTCAACATGACATTGAGCGCAAACGAGAGTACGCATTTCCTGATGGCTAACCTTGTTGACATCTTTACCTTGGCGTTTAAACGCTTCGATAAGTGCAGGGCGTGAGACACGCAGTTTCATGGTGTCAGGTTCATGACAATCCAAGCACCCGATGGGATGTGTGATGTCATCTTTGAAGTCGTTCCATTTTTTGCTGTAGAAGTCTCCAGCACCGGCTACGGCGAGTTCTTGTAAGGAAGCGTCATCCGGGTTGGCGACTTTCTTTTTACCGAATTGAGCCATTAGGCGTGGGACATCTGGTGATTTGCAGGTCCAGCAGGTGGCTGGGAGTTTGCCGTTGTTGCGACCGGTTTGGGTGATATCTTCGACTGCGTAAGTGTGTCCACGAGCTTGGAGATAGTCCTTAGAGAAGCCGTATCCAGCAAAGAGGATGACATTGGCTGTGGTATCAGCTAGATAGTCGATGGGGCCTGCACCGCCGAACTTGGTTCTAGTGGTGTCATCATCCATTTCTCGGTAAGAGGCATGCTGCCGAGGCCAGTTTTCTGACCATTTGGTATTGTCGGCTTCGAACTTGTCGATTTTGACCATTGGCGGACGAATTTTAGCTTCATCCCGTCGTTCCATGATCGAGGCAAAGAGCAGTCCCAAGCCAAAGACCGCAGCCACAGTGATTAGAAAAAAGAACCAGCCAAGAATGGGTTTACCTTGGCATTTTCCGGGGGTGGGATTGTTACTCATGATCGGTTTCCTCTGTTTCGGGACGGACGGCTCGGCCATTAATAGTCGGCGAAGCGTTGATAGATGTTACGGAAGGTAAGTCAGGAATGTTAACACGCGGTGTGGCAGTGAGGCTATGGACTTTGCCGTGGGGTACTTCGCGGTGACAGTCCCAGCAGCGATGATCGGTTTCAACGGGTTGTGCCAAGTGGATATCGTCAATAAAGCGGCTGTGGCAACGGCGACAGTTGGCTTCCACGACGGGGATCGCTCCCTTGGAGAGCTTGATGACCTGAGGTTCTTGCCGCGTCGTGAAAACGTAAGAGTGATAAATGCCGTCGCGGGCTTTGAAGGCTAGCTTGCTAAGCAGGCTGTCATGAGGCACATGACAATCATTGCAATTGGCGACTTTGGCATGACTGGACTTTTGCCAGGATTCATACTCTGCATTCATGACATGGCAGTTGATGCAGGTCTCTGGCGAATCACTCATATAGGATGTTGCGCGAGAGACTTGAGCCACCGCGCCTGCCATTCCTACTGCAATGCCCAGCATGATCCAACAAGGCAAACGCCAAGCCGGAGACATAAACCGCAATGTCAATATTGAGGTTATCCAACACTTGGGAAACTGACTCATGCGTATCCTCGTTACCTAATCTAAGTCCTGCAAGGGTCAGACTCAGCGTCTATTTATCCTTGCACAACAGAAGTATCTGCTAAATCAGGGCAAGAAACCTTGATTTAGATCAAAGTATAACAAGCACTTTTTATCTTGTCACCTGTTAAGACAAAAAAATGCATTTACCAACGATCTGTAATGAGACTTGATTATTGTCACTTGCCTGTAAACGCCTTGCTCAAATTGGGGGAGGCTGGTAACCTGCTCTGCCCCTGAATTTAAGGCAGACACGTCGTATAGAGCATTGTGTTGAATACCCGTTTAGATATTCAAGCCTGTACGCTTGGTTTAAACTTCCGGGGGCTTGGAGATGGATTGATGGAAGCAGGTATTGTCGGACTCCCTAATGTGGGTAAAAGCACGTTGTTTAACGCATTGACCGCTGCTGGGATTCCCAGTGAGAATTATCCGTTTTGCACGATTGAGCCCAATGTGGGGGTGGTCAGTGTGCCAGATGATCGACTGGTGATCATTCAGGAACATATTAATACTAAAAAAGTGATCCCCGCGATTTTGCAGATGGTAGACATTGCCGGGTTGGTACGCGGTGCGTCACAGGGTGAAGGGCTTGGCAATAAGTTCCTATCACATATCCGCAATGTCGATGCGATCATGCATGTGGTTCGCTGTTTTGAAGATGACGATGTGGTTCATGTGGATGGCAAGATCGATCCCAATAGTGACATTGATACCATCGATACCGAGCTGATTATCTCAGACATGGTGCAAGCTCAAACTGGCTTGGAGAAAGCCAAACGCACCGCCAAGTCCGGTGACAAAGAAGCGAAGATTCGTGTGGAACTTCTTGAGAAAATCCTCCCTGTGCTCGAAGAAGGTAATCCTATTCGGGGTATGGAATTTACGCCTGAGGAACTTAAGCTCGTTAAGAACTTTGGTTTTATCACGGCTAAACGTGTTCTTTATATTGCCAGTGTCGATGAGAATGATTTGCATGGCGAAAGTTCATTGGTTCAAGTGGTTCGTGATCGTGCTTTAGCAGAGGGGGGCGAAGTGGTTCCCGTATGTGCGAAGCTTGAAAGTGAACTTGCAGAACTCGACGAAGCGGATCGTAATGAACTGCTCGAAGATGTGGGACTCAAAGAACCCGCACTTTCATCATTGACGCGCGCAGCTTATAAATTGCTGGGATTGCAAAGCTACTTCACCGCAGGCCCTTTGGAAGTCCGTGCATGGACCATCCCCGTGGGCGCAACAGGCCCCCAAGCAGCAGGCGTCATTCACACGGACTTTGAACGCGGGTACATTCGTGCAGAGGTGTACAGTGTGGCTGATTTACAGGAACATAAGACCGAGGCTGCGATCCGCAGTGCAGGTAAAATGCGAACCGAAGGCAAAGATTATGTCATGCAGGACAGCGATGTCTGTCACTTCTTGTTTAATACCTAAACCATCATCAACTTGAGTGATTGCTTAGTTGTTTGACAGCAAGATAAACCAAAGGGTTAGAACCTCATCACGTTTTGTGATGAGGTTTTTTTATGATTTGAGATTTGAATCAAGATGCAAGGATGAAAACGGAGCATCTTGTCTATCGCCATGGCTGCGTCGTTACAGTTGTGTGTTTGATTATTGATTGACCGCAATAGCCGCGTCGTTACACGACGCTGGGAAAACGGGGAGTTGTTGCAATAGCGAATGACGCAAAAGATTCGACAGCGGATCACTATGCTTCTTTGGAAATCAGAAGTTGTTCACGTTGCAACATCACGGACAAGGTGTGAACTGCCAACTCCACATGCGTCTCTTCCATGCGGTTGTAGAACGGCAGGGCAATGGTGCGTTGGCTGACGGTCTCTGCAATGGGGAGCATGCCTCGGTCATACCCAAAACGCTGTTTGTAGAATGGCTGAAGATGGATGCAGGGGAAGTAGTTGGCTGCGCCGATATCATGTCTGCGTAAACCTTGGACGATGCGGTCACGTTCAGTTTGGCCATAGAGATCTGATAGGCGAACGACAAATACAAACCAGCTGCGTTGTTCAATTTCATGCAAATTGGGCATGATTAAATCTTTGAATCCCATGAGCCTGCGCATGTACATTTCTGCGACATTACGGCGAGTGTCTAGGATTTGATCAAGCCGATCCATCTGAGAAATCCCCAAAGCACAGTTGATTTCACTCAGTCGGTAGTTGTAGCCTAGACGCGTATGCATCAGCCAGCTACCGGTTTGTGAATCACATCCCGGATCATGAAGACTCATGTCTTCACGGCCTTGATTTCGCAGTGAAACACAGATGTCTGCGAGCTTGTCGTCATCGGTGACGATCATGCCCCCTTCGCCTGTTGTGATCTGTTTATTAGGATAAAAACCAAATACCGCAGCACGGCCAAAGGACCCGACGGGGCGGTTTTTATACATCCCCCCCAAGGCTTCACAAGCATCTTCAATGAGCGGAATTTCGTGAGCACCTGCGATCTGTGCCAGTCGATCCATGTGGGTGGGGTCACCAAAAACTTCCACGCCGAGGATGGCTTTGGTTTTGGAGGTGATGGCGGCTTCGACTTTAGCCGGGTCCATGTTCATACTACTTGGGTCAATGTCAACAAACACGGGCTTGGCACCCACGTAGAGGATGCAGTTGGCCGAGGCGATAAACGAGAAGGGCGTTGTGATCACTTCATCACCAGGGCCAATGTCCAGCGCCCTAAGGATCAAATGCAAAGCGGATGTGCCACTGTTCACTGCAACCCCTCGGCTGCGGTTGGTGCGTTGAGCGATCATCTCTTCAAAGCGGCTTTGCTTTGGGCCAATACTCAGTCGTCCTGATCGCATTGTATCAACGACAGCTTGTATATCTTGTTCAGTAATATCTGGTTGACTTAGTGGAATACCTGTCATGCCAACTCCGTTTCGCGTTATCTGAATAATCCGGATTCAGTTGTTTTTTATTGATTCATCACCCGCGTTAAAGCGGACTGTACTTGTTGTGTTTGTTTGATGTAGGTCCAACCTGCTTGCACACGCAAAGCATCGTCATTTAACCCGCCACCGCGAACCATTAAAGCTAATTTGTGAAGTTGATTGCGTGATAGCGCAGTACCTTGTTTGGCTTTAAACAAGAGCAGTAATTGGGTACTGGTCGAATCGTGAATCTTACCTACCTGATGGGCTAGTTGTATGGCTCCTTCCGAATTACTTCGGATCATAGCAAGCACAATTCCGCGTAAAAGCATGGGCTGAGTTTGAGCATTTTCCAAAATGGGTTTGAGTAATGCTTGTGCAGCAGGAGCGTACTCGGTGAGCAGGGTTTGGGCGGCGCTGATGGCGTTTTCCAATAAGTTCGCTCTTGCGTGCGGGCTGGCATTTTCATAACAAAGCACCAGTGACAACAAGATGGCTTGCGCATCTTCTGGGGTAGCTTGTGACTGTGCATAGATCAAAGCCCATGTGCTCACTAGCGGATGTGGATTTTCCATGCCTACCAGATTAATCACGTTTTCCGAGATTGCTTTGCGTGATGCGATGGCTTTACCCGCGTGGCCGATATTTCGAAGTAGTAGATTCTCTTGAGCAATCAGTGAGTCAAAAAGGCTTGGTGCGAGCGATTCGGACTCACGCAAGACAACCAACGCAAGGCGGGTTTGCTGTGCCAGTTCAGTGGCAGCATGGAATTGTTGATTCCAAGTGGTTTGAGCTTGGGGGACTTTAAATCGCATCGCAGCTTTGAGTCCTAGCAATCCCAATGACAAGCTAACATTGGGTTCGGTGGCAATGTGCATTGCCCACGGGCCGATCATTCCCATCTCAAACCGTAAGGCAGATCGCAGGAGCATCTCGCGAACCCGGTCACGCAGGGGATCATCACTGGTATGAATGGCATCAAGGCGCGGTAACGCATCGGCTTGTCCTAGACGGGCTTGGAGCAGTAAAGCAAAATATTGTTGAGCCAGATTATCCGATTGACTGGACTCTTGGAGAATATGGGGTTTGTCAAAAATGCCCCGTTGGATTTGCTGCGTTGCGATAAGGACACGGATGCCGATATCCAATCCCGGCCAGTTAATGAGTTGGTTGGCTTCATCGTCAGATAGCAGACCGCTATCCATCGCAGCGCTGATGACTTGTGCTTGTAGACTGGGCTGTTCAATATTGGCAATGCGCAGAAGATCAAGTTTCCGTTGCGGGTTGCATTCGGCAAGCCCCAGTATGCCATGAACTTTCAAAACCGGGTGAGGGCTTTGAGCGAGCTCTTCAAATAAGGGAGAAAGGGCAGGGTCTTGCAATTGGCGAATGGCTTTGAGTAACGCAATCTCCCGACCCTCACGCGAAATCCGCATCGCTGAACGCAAGAGATAAACCGCGGAGTTCGTCGTGAGCTCCCGTTCGTTAGCTGCTTGTACTTGAGAAGGCAGCAGCCAGCTGATAACCAATAATAAACAAATGATGGGCGTGGACTTCATGGGCATAGTTTATCATTAAAAGGCGTTAAGGGTTGGCGTTTAGGAATTCAAATTAAGTCCGTGTGATCGTGTGAATTTGCTCACGGTTTTGCAAATTCCTTTCCCACCATCCTACACGCTAAAATCTCACTGGTTGACCCAGGCACTAGGATACGTCAAAATTTACGGCCTAGCGGGTCCTTACATATTGAGAAACCACAATGTCCTACGAACGTGACAACATCGCAAAACTCCAACCCTACGCGCCCGGCGAGCAACCCCAGAGCGACAAGGTCATCAAGCTCAATACCAATGAGCATCCTGATCCGCCCTGTGAAGCAGTACTCAATGCCCTGCGACAGTTCGATCCTGAGCTGCTTCGACGCTATCCCTCGCCCACTGCCAAGCCGTTCCGCAAGCTCGCTGCACAGGTTCACAAGGTGGCAAGCCCGCAGATCATTGCGACCAATGGTGGTGACGAATTGCTGCGGCTGCTAATCACTGTTTTTACCCAACCCGGTGGCAAGGGAATCGGTGTCAGTGATCCGACTTATTCACTATATGAAGTCTTAGCAGCGATTCACGATGTCCCTGTCGTGGGCATTGCGCGTAATCAAGATTGGTCATTGCCTGATGATTATGCACAGCAACTTAATGCTGCGGGCGTGAACCTTGCCATGATCGTTAACCCGCACGCGCCCACGGGGAGACTCGAATCTGTTCAAACCCTTCGCCGCATTGCACAGGAGTTCAACGGCGTGCTGCTCATTGATGAAGCATATACCAACTTTGCAACACACGACTGCCTAGAGCTAGTACGTGAAGGTAGTGGTCTGGATAATGTGATCCTGCTGCGAACCTTAAGTAAGGGATACTCGCTGGCGGGTTTGCGGTTTGGATATGGCATCGCATCCTCGCCGGACTTGATCGTGGCGATGGATAAGGCGCGAGATAGCTACAATACCGATGTGGTCTCACAGGTCTTAGCATGCGCTGCTTTGAGTTCACATCAGGCTGTGGTATCTAGCGGGCAAAAAATCATCGATCAGCGAACACGCATGACCCAAGAGCTAACCCAACGAAATTGGAAAGTTTTACCCAGCCAATCCAACTTCATCCTAGCCCAACCCCC
>JAESSU010000271.1 GCA_016763955.1 Phycisphaeraceae bacterium
CCCCCGGAACCCCCGGAACCCCCGGAACCTTTCCCCTGGTCATTTGGTCACGCCTCCTGTCAGTGAGGTGATGCCATGAGTGGACACACTTATGATCAGGTGAGCATGGCCAGGCGTTTTGCCTCGCGTCGTGCAGCGAAGCGCAAAAGTCCAGTGATGCGGCTAAATTTAACAGCCATGATCGATGTGATTTTTTTGTTGTTGGTGTACTTCGTGGTGACCGCAAACTTTGCCACCGGCGAAGGTGTTTTGACGACAAAGATGCCTCCCCCCGCAAGTGGTGATGTGAGTTACCCAATTGATATGCCTCCGATGACACCGTTGCGGGTTTATTTGCATGCTCAAGATCAGACGGGTTATCGCATCCGCGTGGTGGGAACTCGTGAGCAGCCAGCAAACTTTACAGAGTTAGCAACCGTGCTCACAGGGCTCCAACGACATGGCGGTCAAAGTGCAGGTCAGTATGCAGCGGACGATCCAGTGATCATCCAGCCGGTAGGCAAGGTGCGTTGGGAGCATGTGCTTAATGCATTTAATGCTGCGATCAAAGCCAAATTTAAAAATGTCCAGTTCGGAGCGCAGGCCCAGTGATGAAGTTCGTTATGCTATTTTGTAGGCATTGGGTGGGTTGTATTTCGGAATTAAATCTGTCTTATCTTGGCTTGCAGGGAAAAAAAAGTGGCGTAAAATGAGACCCGATTGGAATTCACTATTCGTGGGCTACATTTTTACAAGGAAAATAATATGAATCGTTTCTTACTTAATTATGCTGTGTGGCTAATTTTTCCCTTTGCCATTACCTGTACAACTCTAGCTGGGTCGTCGGGCTATGTCGTGTCCAGAGGAGGCAATTCAGTTCAGTTTATCAGATCATCAGACAGCAAAATTGAAATTTTTACTCAAAATTCTAGGGCTTTTTTTGGATTAGATGAGTTAGCATCAATCGTCGTTGGTGACAAAACTACATTGTTTAAGTTTCGTAATGGACGAGTCATTGAAGGGTCTTTCTCCTTTGATAGGAGAAACGCCTACAATTTATTTCATTATGTCAAATTTAATTTGTTGACTGGAACACAAGAACCATCATATATCTCCGCAGATCAAATCGGGAAAATTCAATTTACTGGCGATGTAGGCCCATATAGGAAATGTGCCAGAGAAAACAAACTTTTACCATACATATATGAATTTTGTCCTTACTGCGGTGATCGTGCGATTTGGGCACCAGCAGAGGGTACGCCACAAGGACTTAGTGTCAATGAGGCAAGAGCTTGCGAAAAATGTGGCTTCATAACCCATACAGGACTTCATAAGTGCCCAACATGTAATATTGAACTTAAGTCACCAAAGACTGATATTTCTCGCAAAACATTCGACTATTTACTTGGCCGCGCTGGAGTAGACCCATCCAGCAAAGAAGCTGCTGCAGCCAAAAACTTAGCTAGGAAAATTTTAAACCCTTTCACTACTGAAGATGAAATGATTCAAGCAATTAAAGAAGCTGCAAAAACAGCAACAGACAAGTAATGTGGATTCAATTCCGAATCGCTATATTAGGCCCAAAAAGGTTCCTGACACCTTTGTTTTTGTCTTTGATACTTGCGTCGACGCTTTTGGCTCAACCGACGATAAACGTTGAAACAGGATTACAGATTGAACGTTTGCGCCAGCAGCAATCCGTTAAAGCACTTGATTCGTTGGCAGCTTCGCAGATTGATCACGATAAAGCGTTTGCGACTTATGCATCTTTAAGTGCGCAATTACTCACAGCAAGAAGTGATGGCAATATTCAGTTCATCAATCGGATTGGTGATCAGCTGTCCTTGTTGGTGAACAGCAAGGGGCAGACGCATCCGCATTGGCCGTTGTGGGTGATGCTTGATGCGGAAGTGCAGCTGTATGACCAATGGGCGATGCAAGTAATGAATCCTTCGCTGCTAGTGATGTTGGGTTATGCAACAAATCAGCAGCGATTACTTGTGACAGAATCAGCGGGTAGACTGCGACGCGACCTTGCTCAAGCGATGCAAAAACTTGAACGGTTTCCTAAGGATGTCCGGCTACTACTGACCCAACGATGTGGTTTTTTGCTTGCCAATACGGCTTACCTTGAATCATTTGGGGACTCCAAAGCGAAGACTGCTTTGTTGATCCAGCAAGCGAATAATGTACTTAAGCCCTTGCTGTCTGAGAAAAATGATGCGTGGCAGATGGGCAAGCAAGCCCGTTGGTTACAGGTGCAAATTTTGCTTGCAAATAATCAGGTGCAAACTGCGTCTGCGTTGTCACTGCCTGTTGCCGGTGATGTGCCAGCAAAATTAACGTTAGTTCGCTTGCGCGGGGCACAGCAGAGAGTGGATGCAGCTGCTGCATTGTTTGGGCAACTTGTAGATGACTGGGCTTCGATGCCGCCGGTGATGCAATTACTTGTTGCAGATAACCTGCATCGGTTTTGGATGCAGCAGGGGGAGCCTGAAAAAGCCTTTGCGATGTATTTGCAGTTACTTGAGCAAAAAATTGATTCGTCACTGCGTCATCACCTTGTGATTCGTTTTGCCAAGCATGTTGTATTTAATACGTCGATAGACAATCTCCCCGATAACGTGTTGTATGTCATCGCGTCTGAGTTAAACGCATTGGCAGGGCAAGGGGTAACACCTGATCCTGATTATGTTGCAATGGCTGATCGCTGTGTGCAAATTTTAAAGACACGTTATTTAGACACTGAAGAGGGGCCATTTGCACAGAAGATTGAGTTGCAGTTAGCCAAGTCATTGGCATTAAAAATTCTGCAACCCCGTGATGCGGTCTTCGTGTTAACGAAGTTGGAAAAGTTAGTCACTGAGGCTGCGGATAATGAGTTGGTGTATGAGGCATTGTCACTGGCATATCATTTGTTTGATGATTTGCTTAAACAGTCGGATGCGAATTTGCGAGCAAACGTATTAAGCATATACCAGCCGATGGCACGCGTTTTGTTTGAACGTTTTAATACACGTCAGCTTGCAGATAACAGTCGGCTTTTTGATGTGGTGGTCGTGCGCTTACCAGCTGGTGAGTATGAATTAGCATTACATCGTTTAGCAGACTTGCCGGTGAGTCATGCTCAGTATTGGTTGAGCTTGCGGTATCAGCTTGGGATTTACCGAAAACTTATTGGGCAAACGAGTTGGCCGCTACCGCGCGTGATTGCTGCGGTGATTCCCATTCGTGATCTTGCTTTAAGTCAGCTTGGCTTGTTGGAGATTGCTGAGCGTGAGCAGATTCAGCAGGTGGTCATTGAGTCCACGGGGATGTTATGGCAGTTGGCCGTAAAACAAGGACAATGGTCACAAGCGGCTGCGCATCTTAAAGGGTATGAATCGGCAAAAGATTTTCCAGAGAATGTCGCATCCCTTTGGTTAGGCAGACGGTTCGTGAGTTTACAACGTGCGGGTGATTGGGCAGCGGTGAATCAACTGAGTCAACGCATTTTAGAGCAGCGGGGGGGCCGTGGATTTCCCTTGTTAATGCAGGTTCTTGGTGAGATGGATAAGAAGCTCGATAGTCAACGCAAGTTAGCTATGGCTAGGAAAGTTGATGCGATTGATGCGCTTTTGTTGGAGGCAACATTGTCACTTGCTCAAGCTGCGGTGAAATGGGCGGTGGTGCATGTGGGCAACGAACAGCAGGTGTTAATGGCCAAGCTGATCTGGGCTCGGAGTCTTTGTGATGCGGGCCAGATGCGTGATGCGCTGTCATTGCTGGGGCCTTTGGCTGAGCAGTTTGAAGCTGATGTTGCGTTGTGGATGACGATTGCCCAGTGTCATTTTAAATTGGAGATGGCTGCGAATTACCAGCAGGCTTCACGGATTTATCACACAATAATTACGCAGAGTATGCCCAATAAAGAAGGCCATTTTGCAGAACAGTATTGGCATGCTTGGGTACGGTATTTGCAAATTTGTGATTTGACGAAGCAGCACACGAATATCATCTGGTCACGAATTAGCAGCCTTGAAGCTGAGGATTCAGAGCTAGGCGGCGAGCCGTATCGATCCATCTTGCTAAAGCTTAAAGAGCAATACGCTGAGGTTGGGGCTAAAAAAACGGCTGAAAAATAAACTTGACCGAGGTATGATAGGGACTTTACCGTAGCGATGCGATTTGCGGACTTGTTGCAAGGTCTGTTGTTCTACTGCATTTTTGAGACAGGATACAATTCGTTGATGGCTACTATTACTGACATTGCCAATGCTACTGGGATGGCGCGAACCACCGTTGCCGAGATTTTGCGCAACAAGCCTGGATACAACGAAAAGACGCGGGTGCGCGTGTTAGCCGCTGCCAAGAAGCTCAACTATCAACCGAATTATCTGAGTAAAGCATTAGCCGGTGGTAAGAGCATGACCATTGGTTTGGTGATGTCGAGTATCACCACGCCGGTGACTTTCTCCAAAGTGCTTGCGATTGAAAGTAAAGCACGCGAGCATGGTTATTTGACGTATCTTGCAGGCTGGGGTGAGTCGGATGATCGGGAGATGGCAGATTATATTCGAGACCTTTTGTCTCGTCGTGTGGATGGGATTATTGCTTATCATTTGTATCCGTTGCCTCAGAATGCGATTGATATGCTCAATCAAGCAAACATTCCCGTGGCTTATTTGGATTGGGGGCCTAAGGATTCGCCGCGTGTGATGATTGATCGTCAGCCGGGCATTGATGAACTCGTCGGTCACTTGGCACAGTTAGGGCATAAAGACTTTGCCTTTTTACATACGCAAGAAGACCGGGACATTCCATCGCTTAAAGCAGATCGTTATCAATTAGCTTGTCAGAAGCATGGCGTGAAATTGAATTTTCAAGCTCACTGGTGTTTAGGTGATCCGGGGACTTCAACGGAGTTAGATGGGGTGAGCAATGTCCTTAAGCAAGCTATGGCTAAGGACAAGCCCACAGCGTTATTAACTTGTAATGATTTAATTGCTGGGCTTGCAGTGGGAGCATTACAAGACCTTGGCTATAAGGTTCCTGACGAGATCTCA
>JAESSU010000272.1 GCA_016763955.1 Phycisphaeraceae bacterium
GGTTCGAATCCTCTCGGGTGTATTTTTTGCCTCTGTTTAGACAGTCTAATCAGAGGTTGTTTAGCTTTTTATTTCTCTAGAAAAGGAACACACATGAGCGAGAATCATTCACAAAAGACCACGCATACATTAGGCAAAGGCATCCTAATTATTATCTGGATTACCGCAGTGTTCATGGTGATGATTATGTATGACATCAAAACCCAGCTTGAACAGATCAACGACAAAATGGGCAGTTGCCAACGCATCGCCTCGATGAATGATCCTACTAACTTGCAAATCGTAGATGCAAAAGATGGCACCACGCCTCTTTATCTGATCCAACGCATTCCGATACCTGAAATCGAAATGATGCCTGAAGACTTGGTGGAACCCGAAGTTCAAACACCTGCCAAGTAAATTGGTAATGCTTCAAGCGAATAATCAAGCAATGATCTTAGGCTAGTTTTTTAACTGCCTGGGTTCCTTGCTTGGTGGTGAGCACATCGTAGCCAGCTTCAATAATCTGCTTACGCAATGTGTCCGCTGTTGCGTAATCTTTGTTTGCGCGTGCTTCATCGAGCTGCGTGCAAGCTGCTGTGGCATCAAAGTCACTCGTGGACTGGTCTTTGAGGTCTAAGAGTCCTAGTACGCGATCTACTTGTTTACAGGCTGCCCAGATGGTCGCAGGCTCATCCTTGCAGTCATTGCTCCATGCAAAGAGTTCACCTAACGCGCCGCTGATGTTCAGATCTTCCGACAATGATTCGGTAAAAGCCTGGAGCATCGGATGCGTCAGGTCAATCTCAGCGGGTTGGTCATGACAGGCTTGTTTGGCAGCGTTGGCAAAATCGGTAAACTTTTTCACAGCTGATGCAGCATCGCTGAGACTTGCAGTCGTAAAGTTTAGATTGCTTCGGTAGTGGCTACGCATCAGTTCATAACGTAAGACAGCGGGGTGAACATTTCGGCCGGTGACCTTGCCTTCAAAGACATCTCGTGCGGTGAAAAAGCTGCCTTTGCTTTTGGACATTTTTTGGCCATCGACAAGTGAGAATCGTGCGTGCATCCAAAATTTTGCAAAGCTGTCTTGGCCCGTTGCGCCTCTTGATTGTGCGATTTCACATTCGTGATGCGGGAAGGTCAAGTCTTCACCGCCGGTATGAATATCAATCACGTCCGCACCGAGCAGTGTTCGAGCCATGCATGAGCATTCGATATGCCAACCGGGATAGCCTTTGCCCCAAGGTGAATCCCATTTCATTAAATGTTTTTCATCAGGTTTCCATAGTAGGAAATCGCCGGGATGACGTTTGTCTGCTGCGGTTTGAGCATCGATGCGTCCGCCTGCGCCCCCGCGGAGGTTGCCGAGTGTATTGCCACTGAGTTTGCCATAGTCCGGGAAGCTTTCGACGCTAAAGTAGACAACGCCTGTGTCGGTTTGGTAGGCATGTCCATTGGCTAAAAGTTTGGTGATCATTTCCTGCATGATGTCAATACACTGCGTGGCATGGGGCATTGAATCTGGATATTCAAATGCGACCTTTAGCCCAAGCGCTTTTGCGTCATTAAGAAAAGCTTGTGTGTAGTAGTTCGCAATCTGGTAGGGGTCATCTGCATTGTCTACTGCACCCTCTGGAACCTTGCCCGATTTTTTATCTTCTTTTAAGCGACGTGCTGCAAGCTCCATTTTGTCTTCACCACCACCGTCAGCTAGATCATCTTCGGTCATGTGTCCCACGTCAGTGATATTCATGACATGTTTGACATCGTAACTGCAAGTTCTAAAAACCGGCGAAGTACGTCTGCAAAAATAAAGGTTCGAAAATTACCAATATGAGCAAAGTCATAGACCGTCGGCCCACATGAATACATGCGCACGATGGGGGCTTCTAATGGGGTGAAACTTTGAGTCTGATTGGTGAGCGTATTATAAAATTTGATGTTCAAGGCCATGTGTCTATTCCTAGTACGCAAGAGTGTGTTAAGTCGGTATGATAATAGGTATGTTACACGAGAAAAACGAATTTAACTTAGATATGCCCCATCGCCCCCGTCGCCGTCGTCGGACACCTGCAATGCGTGGGTTGGTTCGTGAGACACGGTTGACAGCCCAGCAGCTAATTTATCCGCTGTTTGTCCATGAAGGCCCTGATGAACCTATTGATGCAATGCCCGGCTGTATGCGCTGGAGCATGGATGGACTTTGTGCAGAAGTTGGACGTGCTGCTGCGTTGGGGATTTGTGCGGTCGTGCTATTCCCTAAGGTTGACAACAAGTACAAGTCCACCACCGGCGATGAAGCTTACAACCCCCAAGGACTCATCCCCAAAGCGATCACAAGGCTCAAGTCTGAGTACCCAGACGTTTTGGTGATTACGGATGTGGCACTTGATCCATACTCTAGTGACGGTCACGATGGGATTGTTGATCAGACGGGTGAAATTCTCAATGACCAAACAGTGCAGGTTCTTTGCAAGCAAGCCCTGATGCAAGCCCAAGCGGGTGCGGACATCGTTGCGCCCAGTGACATGATGGACGGCAGAGTGGCTGCCATTCGTCAAACACTTGATGCTAACGGCTATACCAATGTCAGCATCATGTCCTATTCAGCTAAGTATGCTTCAGCATTTTATGGCCCCTTTCGTGGTGCTTTAAATTCGGCTCCTAAGGCAAGCGGCAGTAACGGTAAAAAAAATCCCGGTGACAAGCTCACTTATCAAATGGACCCTGCAAACGCTAGAGAAGCGATCACTGAAGCCTTGCTTGACGAAGCAGAAGGTGCAGACATCATCATGGTCAAACCCGCCGGGGCGTATCTGGATATCATCTATCGGCTTACAGGCGTAACGACTCTGCCCATCGCAGCGTATCAAGTCAGCGGCGAGTATTTAATGATCAAAGCTGCTAGTGAGGGCGGGTGGATTGATGAGAAAAAAATTGTA
The DNA here is from genome assembly GCA_016763955.1 of Phycisphaeraceae bacterium. Lineage (GTDB taxonomy): Bacteria > Planctomycetota > Phycisphaerae > Phycisphaerales > Phycisphaeraceae > UBA7800. The sequence goes on from JAESSU010000272.1 coordinate 2,925, forward strand.
CTTGAAAGTCTGCTTGCCATTACCCGTGCTGGTGCAGATATGATTCTCACTTACTATGCTCCGCAAGCTGCCCTGTGGCTTAACGAAGCATAAATTAAAAACCCTAATTGACAAAAATTACATCGGGATTATAAACTCGATTTGTTAAACATAAAGAACACCTCATGCAAAGAACCGAAGACGGGATGATCATCATCTCATGTGATTTTACAGGCGAAGATTGGGACGAAGTCCAGCCGATGATTGAAGGTCATCAAGGATCGATCATCAGCCTCGTGGGGTTGAACCTTGCGATTGATCATGCTTGTGAGCAATCACAAAAGTTTGCGTGCACCATGTGCTTGCGCGAACATGAAGCAGGCGAGCGTGCATGGAAGCCTAACCCGACACCACAAGGCGGTAATCCGCGGGCAATGATTTGTTGGGATTGCATCCGTCAAGCTGACCGGAGTTTTACTAAAGATTCGGACACTGATTGGGATCGAAAAATTGCGCCTGATGAGCGATGGTCTTAATAGAAATAATTTAATAAACCCGCATGGTAAACAGAGAGTGTTTGCTGCGAATTTTGTGACCAACAACTGATACATTAATTGTTTTAAACGGTTGAATTATTGATATGGCTGGATTATTTGATGGCACATCTTTAGAACGTCCCGTGACCTGTCATGTATGCGATAAGTCTCTAACTGATTGTCGCTGCCCACGCGGGACTGATGGTGAAGTTTGCTTGCCTAAAGATCAGCAGGTGCGAGTCCATCGTGAAAAACGCAAAGGCAAATGGAACACTGTGATTACCGGCTTGGACACTGCTGCTAACGATTTAAGTCGCATGGCTAAGGAATTTAAAAACCTTTGTTCAGCAGGCGGTAGTGCCAAAGATGGACACATTGAAATTCAAGGTGATCACCGCGACCGCATCGTCAAATTACTGGCTCAAAAAGGCTACTTAGTGAAAGCATCGGGCGGGTAATTAGACGAGAACGATTATTTTCGCAGTCCATTGTATTTAGCTAGATCACCGCAGAGTTTTACAAAATCCGCACGTTCCTGAGCGGTGGTGTTAAGTGTGATCTCACGTTCATACGGGTCTAATTTCTTACGATACTCAATTGGGTTATCGATGATGTGATCCCATGGCCCATCAGTGAACCATTTGTTGAACTTGTTTTTGCCACCAGAAATAACAGAAATCAGGAGATTAATTTGGCCAATGGAATTGTATTTTTCTTCTTCGGACATACTTGCATACTTGGATGCAAGCTGATTAACTGACGAAACACGAATCTGGGATCTGATGTTCGCGGCAATGTCGTCTTTTTTCCAGTTTTGTTCAAGTATTTTTCGTTCCTGTTCAGTGGTATTTAAGTACCACTGGCCAAGATCACGCATGAATTTTTTTTGATGGGATTTAGATAAGCGTTCATAATCACCACGGAGAAATTGCAGGACCTGAGTTCCGTCAGCTTTGTACATGTTCGGTGGGTAGATGGGACGAATTGCGTCATAGACAAGGTAGCTTCCAATTAACAGTAAGCTTGTTGCGATGATGCTGGTCGTTATTTTTCGACCCCGGGTCGCTATTATTTTTTTGCGAATATTTTGTGCCATGAGAGTTAATCCTAATGATTATTTTAATGCGTCCATGATTTTTATGGGATCGAAATGAACAGCCAGTCTACATGGGTGTCATAGTAAACAGTTAGCCGCGCATCAACGTCTTTAGGGGCAGGATGAAACACGTCCGCATCAGCTAAAACAGAAATAATCTCTGGGGAACGCCTACTTGTGTCAATGATTTTTTGCATGTTTGCAGGATCAAAAGTAATTGCCAGTCCCGGGAGATATTCATAGCTGGTTTGTCTATCTGCAAAATAACCTAGGTCATCTTGCGGACATTGGTAAATACCCACAGAATCCGAATTCATATACGGCGCAAGTGACTTCAGAATGGTCATCTCACTAGAAATAATCGGGGCAGTTGGCAAGCTTACTGCATCGGGCAAATTGTCTGGATTTTGATCGGTGTAAATTGCCCAGATGATGCCAATGTTTTTGAGATTTGAAGCACACTTGGTTTTGTTTGCTGCCTTGCGAGCCATTTGTAATGCAGGCAAACTGATGCCCATGAGTAAGGTGATGACGCTGATGACCACCAGTAGTTCGATGAGTGTGAACCCTTTAAGGAAGAGTTTGTTTTTCATGGTTTAATGACCTTGATATTAAGTTTGCCGTCGAGTGATTCAATCCGTCCATCTAAATGTCGGATGCTTAGGAGTTCGTTGTTGTCACCTGCTTGGATTTTGTCTCCGTTGTAGTCGATATCAGCACCATGCTCACGAGCACGCAGGATGTAGATTCCACCTGCCAAGGCATCTGCTAGTTCGACAAGTTGTTGCTTGGTGGGCGTGGTTAAAGCGAGTTGTTCGGGGTTTTGTATTGATTTGAGGAAAGTCTGAATCGTGGTCTGCCAAGGAAGCGTTTGTCTCGTTGGATAACGACCTTCTGAGTGTGCTGCGTAACATTTAAGACTCCGAGCAACAGCTTGGATCGTGGGCGCGGGAATTTTCAGGGGGGGGTTCTGCTGGTAACTTTCAGGGACACTAGGTTCAAGCACGGCGGGCATGCTTTGGCTATCCCATGCAAAGTGATCCGCAACCCATA
>JAESSU010000273.1 GCA_016763955.1 Phycisphaeraceae bacterium
GGGGGTTATGACTTGCTGTGGTCTGAATCCCCCCTGCACAAGCAAAGTGATTCACTGCAAAATACATAATAGACGTATCACACATCCCCAAGTCAATGACGTTCATGCCCGCTGCGCGGATGCCATCACAGAGTGCTTTAGCAAGCGATGGCGAGCTGGTTCGCATGTCCTGACTCACCAGAACAATATCGCCCGCTTCACCGGCTGGACGCTCTGGATGAGCTGCCAGGAAGGTTGCCGTGCCACAACCGATAGCAAAAGCTGCATCTTCATTAACCTGATCCGGGTAGGTTCCACGGATATCATATGCCTTAAAAATATCTTTGAGCATGAGCGTCCCTTTTGGTAATCAGAAGTCTGGTGAGTTGGAATATACATCATACAAACTGCCCGCAGGAGAATCGAGCCGACACATTGCTGTCGATTCGCTAAAATACCGCAATGAACAGTAAACAAGTCCTCATCACAGGCCTAGCCATCGCCGTGGCAATCATTTTTTTCATCATCACGATGTTTGCAGGCCCACCCGCCAAAAAAGACCCACGCACAGGCGGCAGTGATCTGTTAGCCCTTAAGTGGGACTCAACGGGATCCTCATCACCTAAAATGCGAGGCCTAAACATCCACTTCGCCGATGACCATGGCGTGGTCTACGAACTCATGGGAGACTCACTAACACCTAAAAGCCAAGGCGTCATTGATGTCATCAAACCCATTGCACGCATCCATCTAAAACCCAATAAAACCGTCCTGCAAATCGAGGCTAATGAGGGAACATTCATCACCCCCGCAAACGAAACACGATCGGGCATGATCGGCACAATCGGCCAACCTCAATCCGGGTTCCTCAAAGGTGATGTCGTCATCCGAGTCTTTGAAAATGATGGCACAAAACCCATCGATCTCACCGCAGGCTCGGTCAACGAAATTCTAACCATGAACATGCAGCAAGCCACGTTCAACCGAGACCTAGGCGAAATCGAAGCAGCAGGCCTTGTTCAAATCGATGGACGCGATGTCGCCTTCGAAGGTGAAAACCTCAACATCGTCTACAGCCCATTACGCCAACGCATTAACCGGTTAGAAATCGAAAAAGGTAAATTCATTCGCATCAAACAGATTCCTAGGGCATCCAGAGATGATAAGGTCGATGCGTCCCAAAATAACCCCGCAACCCAACCTGCAAAAATTACAAAGACCGACAAACCAAACCGCTCAGCTCAGTACTATCACATCACACTCAATGATAACGTCACCATTGAGGCACAGAAAAACAAACTCGCAGGCAACCAACTTCAATTGTTTGTCGGTTTTGAAAACCGTGATACGGATGAGCAAAAAGCATCCCCCACCACAAAACCTAAAGAAGTACCAAGCACACAAACTGCCCGCCAGCCCACGACAAAACCTGCGCAACCCAACAAACTAGCCACACCCGAAATAGATGATCCCAATGACGATATTTTGATCACATGGACCGGGCCTTTACTGATGCTCCCCACCGAGCAAAAACCTGCCATGCTCGCCAATGCACGCGATAGCTACCTGCAACTGCTAGGGAGTCCCATGACCATCACCCCCGCGAGTGGGGACCTCATTACAGCTGCCACGCTTGACTATTTAGTGAGTCAATCACGATTGCGCATCCGCAGTAATAACACCTACCCCCTGCTTATTGACTCCCGCCAACTTGGTGGCTTGCTTACCGCAAAAAATTACGAAATGTACTTGGATAAAGGCCTAGGTCTACTCCTAGGTGAAGGTGAACTGCGGAGCCTAAACCGTCCGGTCATCGCCGATGCGACCCAAACCAAAGCAATAAAGAAACAAAAAAGCTTGCCTCCAGGAACCTCCGTGAGTTGGAAAGACCGCGTCGAATTACTTTTCTTCAAAGAAGCAGGCAAAAACAAACCCTTGAATTTCGATGCAGTGAAGACCATCACCTTCCGGGGCAAGGTCGATGTTCAACATGACCTGCTCGATGTGCAATCCGATACCGTCACCTTGCACATGACTAAACCCACTGAGAAAAAAAGCAAACAAGAAACAAGCCTCATCGAAGCATCAGGCAATGTTGCCCTGCGAACCCATTCGCCAGAACCTGATAAACAGATGGCCTTACATGCGGACATCGCACGCATTCATTTCAAGCCCGACAGCCAAGGTAAAATGCAACCCATACAGTTAACGGCAAATGACAATGTCGTCATCCGTCAACCCCAACAAGTTCTCTGGGCAAACAAGCTCACAGTCGACCTAGTCACCGGCGAACAAACCATTGTCGCCGCATCAGACAAACCCAAAACAGGCGAGCCCCAACAGACCCAACCTGTCAACGTACTGGACACCATGCTCGCATGGGAAGACGAACAAACCCCCGTCCCAACAGTCACAGATATCACCACAAATCCTCTTGAACAAAGCCTTGAAACAGAAAAATCGGATACTGAAAAATCAGAGGATTTATCAAGCCTCCACGTCCAACTCGTCACCGTCGAAGGTGATGTCCGCGCTCGCCTGATCAACAATGGACAGCCAGTTTTTGCCTTTGCTCATCGCATTACAGGTGATGAAAATCAAGTTGAACTTTTTGGCAATGACCAACGACCTGCCCAAGTCATCCATGACCAAGGCATTCTTGCTGGCGGCCACATGGTACTCACCCCCAAAGATCAAAACCTGCATGTCATTGGCCAAGGAACGCTCAGCTATATAAGCCAGCCAATGGGCAAAAAACCTAAGGATGCAGCACCCGCACAACCTGCAACCTCAAAACCACAAACAACCACAGGTGACGAAAAAATCAGTGAAATTCATATCGATGCCACAAACAACTCACCACCACCAGCAACGACCCCAGAGTCAACAACAGAATCGATCACTGAAAAAACGCCCCTCATCGTTGATGAATCCGATGTCATTGCCGCACCTGCTTTGCCAAGTCTAGACCCTGCCCAAGTCACCGTCACCTGGCAAGACAATATGCACTACAACCATGAATCCAGACAAGCCCATTTCTTAGGCAACGTTTTATTGCAAGCCCGAAAGATGCTGTCCACCACCACCGTCAAAGGCGATGACATCCGGCTGCTATTTAACAAATTTGCCCATGCTAAAAAACCAGACAACAAACAAGCACCGGACATGCTGCCAATCAATGATCAAGGCATGGTCTCGACACAATCTCTAGAGGGCGGCCGTGAAGTGCGCATGGTCAATATCACTGGCAAGGCTGAATTTCTCGAAGAAAGCTGGGCAGACCCGCAAAAACAAAACCTGCTCACGAGACTACAAATCGCAGGCGACACCATTATCTTGATGCTGTACCTGAAACCATCACCATCCCCGGCCCAGGCACACTCTTACACGAAGACCACCGCCCAATCCCCGGAAGTGACCCCGGAAATACCAAAAAATCATCTGCATCCAAAGACAGTAACGTTCAGTTCACCGGCAAAGGTCGCACCCTTTTCCGCTGGCAAGATCAGTTCCTATTGGACATCGCCCATAACGACATGATCATGAAAAATTATGTCCAAATGCTCCACATCCCAGCCGATTCAGACAACGGCATACAAATGGACTGCCGAACATTCCTAGCAGACATGAAAGCAACCGGCGGCTTAGGAACTTGGCTAAGTAGCAACCCGCCGACCCCGGATCTCAAAGTCGTCCAAGCTTCCCATGATGTCCGAATCACCACACAAAACCGCCAAATCACCACCGATCGAGCAACCTACATTCACGATGTCCGCAAGGTGAAATTGCAAGCTGATAAAAACAAACTCACACGCATCACCACCCCCTCGGGAACCTCCTCGCCGGGCGCGGAACTAATCGTATGGGAACTGGACACCAACCGTTTCTACATCGCCCGCCCAGGCCGTATGAACGAAGTCGCCCCAAGAAGACGCAGATAAACACCAGGCAAATTTATTGTCCAAGAAAGATATAATCATTTACGCCTTACCAAGCATGAATTGAATGATTCGTAAAACAGTGAGAACACCATGGCCACGGTTGATTTAAAATTACCCCATCATCAGTACACCATTCACATTCAGCCCGGACTTTTATCTGAGCTGGGGAACTTGAGTTTAAATGTCGCCAATCATGACCGCGCGACGATCATTGCAGATGATGCTATTGAGTCCTTACATCTTCCAGCCGCCAAAGCTTCGATGTTAGATGCAGGCTATAAAGAGGTTCTTACCTGCACGATCAATGCAGGTGAACACAACAAAAACCTGACCACGATGCAAGGGTTATATGACCAATTGCTCGACGCACGCATGGAACGCATGAGCCCGATCATCGCATTAGGCGGGGGCGTGATTGGAGACACGGTTGGATTTGTGGCTGCGAGTTATTTACGAGGCGTGCCTTTTATTCAGTGTCCCACAACATTGCTCTCGATGGTCGATGCCTCCGTCGGTGGCAAGGTGGGCGTTAATGTCCCGCAGGGCAAGAATCTTATCGGTGCTTTTTACCAACCCAATGCGGTGGTGATCGACACGGACACACTTAAAACACTGCCTCGTCGTGAACTGATTTGCGGTCTAGCTGAATGCGTCAAACATGGCCTAATCTGTGATGAAGAGTTGTTTGACTGGATTGAATCCAATGCTCAAGGCATACTCGCATTGGACTCTGACACACTCGTTGAACTGGTGCGTCGCAATGTACAAATCAAAGTAGCCATCGTCATGGAAGATGAAAAAGAAGCAGGCATCCGGGCGCATCTAAACTTCGGACATACGTTTGCTCATGCCATCGAAGCCACACAAAAATATACAGACCAA
>JAESSU010000274.1 GCA_016763955.1 Phycisphaeraceae bacterium
AAGGTAAGTTTTACGTTTGGCAACCTGCTCAAATTAAAAATATTCTTGGCCCGAAACGGGGGGCGCAATTTTGTGATTTTTATGATGTGACAGCATCAGGTAATTTCCATGAACCGCATGGCCCGAAAAATCATTCAATCTTGCAGGTTCAAATTCCGATTCAAGCCTATGCAAAAAAAAACAATCTCAATTTAAAATCACTCACCCAAGAACTCCAACAAGATAGAAAACGTTTGCTTGAAGTTCGTTCAAAAAGAGGCCGTCCAAGTCTTGATGACAAAATATTGACGGATTGGAATGGCTTGATGATTGCGGCCTTATCCAAAGCAGGTCGAGCTTTGAATAAACCCGCATATACCCATGCTGCTTCACAAGCAGCTGATTTTCTTTTAAAGACCCTAAAAGATAAAGACGGGAGATTGCTTCACCGCTACCGTGATGGTGATGCGGGTATTATTGCACATCTTGATGACTATGCTTTTTTAGTCTGGGGTCTCATTGATCTTTATGAATCAACATTTGAGACTAAATACTTAAACGAAGCGATCAAGCTCAATGATAAAATGGTAGAACTTTTTTGGGACAAGGATCATGGCGGGCTTTATTTTACAGCCTCAGATGCAGAAAAATTGATCATCAGACCCAAGGAAATTTATGATGGTGCTTATCCATCGGGCAACTCTGTGGCGGCTTTGAATTTCTTGCGTCTTTCTAAAATGACGGGCAGGACGCATGGGGTCCAAAAGGCTGACCAAATCATGAAAGCTTTTTCATCACAGGTCACCCGAGCTCCATCTGCGCATGCCCAGCTGATGATCGCACTTGATTTTGCGGTGAATCAATCTCAAGAGATTGTGGTTGCGGGTGATTTAGAAAAGAGTGAGACACAAAAGATGCTTTGGGAAATTAACAAACGCTTCTTGCCTAATACGGTTGTTGTGCATCATCCGCTTGATCAAATAAAGGCAAAAAAAATTAGAAGCCTGTGTTCATATATTGAAAAACAAGTTTCAATCAACGGCCAAGCGACTGCGTATGTTTGTGAAAATTTCTCTTGCCAAGCTCCGACCACGGTGATCGAAAAATTGATCCAAAGTATTTCAAAATCTAAAAAATGATCTTAAACACTCACCGCACATAGGGGCATGAGGGTGTCAGCTAGCCGCCATCTCAGCGCGTCAAGCAGATTCGTACTGACTGGGGTGTTAAGCAGGTTCTGGGTTTCATCTGGATCGTTTAGAAGATCGAATAAGCCGATGGCTTGGCGGTTTTCCGTGTCGAAGACGACCTTGTAACGTTCGGTTTCCAATAACAGTCGCTTGGCAAACTCACTGATCAATCCTGTGAAGGGAGCGGCGAGTTCATCGCCATTGATTAGAGGTAGTAGGGATCGGCCTGGATTGCCTTCAGGTAGATCACTGCCTGCTAATGCGCTAAGGGTTGCAGCAATGTCTACGGTGCTCACAAGATCATCAGTGGATCGTGGGCGCACGGGTGTGGGGGGGGTGATGATGATGGGGACTTCTAATGCAGGGGCTAGGAAGGATCGGTTGCCTACGAGTCCTTGTTCGCCTAGGAGGCAGCCCCGGTCGGCGGTGATTAGGGACCAGATGCGGTCGGTGTCTGGGCGTTTTTTGGAGACTTTAAGAATTTGGCCGATCCCGTGATCGATGAGGCTGACGCGTCCGAGATAGTCTTGGCGCATTTTGCCAATTTTCTTGCGGGTTAAACGTTGTAATGCCACGCGTGGGAAATCGAGTTCTGCAAGGGCGTTGATGTGTGAAAGGTTTGCAGGGACAAAGTTGCTGCCGAGCATGTCGGTGTCATTTAGATCAGCATATAGGTTTGGGCAGGGCAGGTGATTGTCTGGGCCGGTGAAGAAGACGATCAATGCCCAGGGTTTGTCCGCAGGCATGTTGTTTAGTGTCTTAGCGGCTTGCTTGGCAATGAAGCTGTCGATGTCTTGGTCAGGTTCTAGAGGGTGAGATTGCGTGGCGAACTGGCCGAATTGGGTGCGTTGCTGTCGTTGTTTAATGACGGATTCAAGGAAGCCTTGTTGGCAAGCGGTTTTGAGATAGGCACATTGGTCTGGGTCGGTGACGGTCAGGTCAGCCACGGGGACGGCAACGTCCAGATGATCTGCGAACCAATCGACCGCTCCTACGCCTGCGACGTGATAGCCTGCCTCTTTGAGATGGGCTGGGAAGCCTTCAAGGTGATGGTGGGGCTGATCTAGGGTCTTGATGCCATGTTGACGGGCATGCAGTCCGGTAATGAGGCTCATCACGCTTGAGGGGTCTGCGGGGCTAGCTGACGTGCCGATCAAGCGTAAGCTCCGTTGGATGAGCTTGTCGAGATTGGGGGTATGCGTCGGCCAAGTTTCTGCGTCACTCAGGGCATCCGACCGTAAACCATGTCCCACGACAATGATCAAATTACGACGGAAACTCATGCACGGAAGTTAACCTGCGTTTTAGGTTCAGGCTATGAAACAGGCAAGACAAAATGGTTGTCGTTGTTTTGAAGACGGGTTGTATGGAATGACCGGATTATGTGCTTAGGCGATGCGAGCTAGCTGGGGGCCATTGGGACGGGGCTCGTGAGGTCAATAATGTGTTGCCTGCCTTGCCACAAGCGTGATTTGGCTTTACGCTACCTGTCTATGGCTATTTTGAGTGTTGCAAATTTGCGTTTTGGTTACGGTGATCACATTGTGCTCGATGGGACGAATATGACCCTTGAGCACGGTGAGCATGTGGGGATGGTCGGCCGTAATGGTCAGGGCAAGAGCACGCTTATGAAGCTCATTGCAGGCCTGGGCAATATGAAGCCTGACGAAGGGCAGATTCAGCTTAACCGGGGGAGCACCGTCGGCTATCTGCATCAGGATCCAATTTTAAATCTCGAATTAACACTCCGCGAAGAAGCGCAAAGTGTTTTTGCCGAGCTAGAAAAACTCCATGCACAACTGGACGTGATCTCCCATAAAATGGCTGAAGTCGACGGCGAGGAACTCGACAAGCTTCTTAAACATTACGAACAGGTCGAACACTTGATGCAGGCTGCAGGGGGCTACGCAGTCGATCACCAGATCGAACAAGCGTTACACGGCTTGGGGATGGGCGATGATACCTTTAACATCAAAGTCAAAGACCTCTCCGGCGGACAGCGCGGGCGATTGGCATTGGCTAAGTTATTACTTACTAAGCCCGATTTGTTGCTATTAGACGAACCGACGAATCACTTGGATATTGAAGGCCGGATCTGGCTTGAAGAATATCTCTCAAGTTATAGCGGCGCGGTGATCCTCATTAGTCATGACCGTTGGCTGCTAGATAAAGTCGTGAGCAAAATTTATGAAGTCGAAATTGGCCGCGTCTTTGAGTATCCTGGTAATTATCATAAGTTCACGGAGTTGCGAGCCGAACGTCGCCTAGTCGCTCAGCGTGTCTACGAAAAACAGCAGGACAAAATTCGGCAGGAAAAAAACTTCATCGACCGCTTCAAAGCAGGTCAACGTGCCAAGCAAGCACGCGGTCGTGAGAATCGACTTGAACGCTATATTGCCAATGAGCTCACGGATCGTCCCATTGAATTGGATGTGATGAGTCTGCAATTGCCTGCTCCTCCGCGATCCAGTGATCAGGTGCTTAGTGTTGAGAATCTTTGTAAGTCCTATGACAACGGCAAAAAGAACCTCTTTGATACACTAAACCTCATCGTCCGACGCGGTGATCGTGTGGGCATCATCGGCCCCAACGGTGCAGGTAAATCCACACTCGTGCGTTGTATGCTCGGTGAACAAGATGCAGATAGCGGTGAAACAAAAATCGGTTCGCAAGTACTCGTCGGTCACTTTAAACAGACCCATGATGACATGCAGCCTGAAAAGACGATTATCGAATATCTGACCAAACGGATGCCCAACGAGTCTGGCCAGCTTGCTCGTGATCTTGCAGGCGCATTTATGTTCAGTGGTCAAGATCAGGACAAAAAGCTAGGCATGCTCTCCGGCGGTGAACGCTCACGCGTTGCGCTGGCTGCCATGCTCGCTGGAACGCATAATTTGCTCGTCCTTGACGAACCGACGAACCATCTTGATGTCCTTAGTGCAGAACGTCTTGAAGCAGCAGCACAGCTGTTTACCGCTGAATCGAGTGGTTGGGGTGAACAAGCCAAAGGTGGCGGCACGCTGATTCTCATCAGCCATGACCGCTGGCTGCTCGACACGTTGGTCAATCAACTATTAATCCTAGATGGTCACGGCGGAGTGACGCATTTTTGGGGCAACTACAGTCAGTACATCGAAGCGCAGAACGAGATTAAGAAGCAATCGAATCTCAAAATTGAAGAATCTGCCAAGCGTGAACAGGCTAATAAGTCCAAAGTAAAATCCAAGCAAGCTCAAAAAGCCAAGTCTCAAAAAAAGCAGAACACGCCCAAAGCACAACCGCAGCCTAAGCGTTCAGGTGCGCTGACAAAAATAAGTCAGTCCAAGCTCGAAGCACGGATCATGCAAATCGAAAATGAAGTCGCTGAGTTGGATACGCAGTTAGCTGATCCTGAAACCTACAAGGATCACAAACGCTTTATCAAACTCCAAGAGCAACACGAAAAGCTCACCAACGAGTTAGGTCCACTAGAAGAAGAATGGGCCGCCCGCGGGTGATTGGTTCATCGTGGTTTAGCGTTTTTTGCATTATTATATGCCCCCCGCCGGAATTGACTGCGTCACTTCCGGCGGCTTTTGTCTAAAACCCGGGGGAACCGGGGAAACCGGGGGAAGCCCAAGGATTCTCCCGACAATGAGGTCATTCAATACGGATAGCAATTATGCAAAATGCTCTAACAATGTGTGTGTTATTATCCCCATGAGATAATACCCTTCACGATTAAAACTTGTTCGTGACTGACATCATGAACACAAGCGTTACAAAGTCTTATGAACCGTCCGATGCGTACAAAATAAACGCGATGTGTATAAGTTGAAAGATAAAAAAAAGGTTCGACCTAAATCAATAGGCCGAACCTTTTTTTGTTCATGTGACTCATGTCACGTGTAAGGCATGTGTTGACTGGTTTTTGCAGTTTGCTTATTTATCTTTGCTGCACTTGGTTGCACAATCTGCTTTTGCTTTTGTGCAAGCTTCTTTTTTAGCTTTGGTTTTGTCGCAGTCTGCTTTGTTAGTTTTGTCACATTTAGTTTTGCAGCAGCTTTTAGCACAATCTTTTGCACAGGCTGCTTTGCTTGCTTGGGTCGTAGGTGCAGTTGTGGCAACGGAGTCCGCTGGTTGGTTGGTTTGAGCATAAGAGGTTGAAGTCAGTCCTAGACCCAATAGGGCAACAATAGCTAAAACGAAGAATTTGTTCATTGGTAAAGATTCCTTAAATGAGGCAAAAATGAAGTACTAAAATGAAACGTCCTAATGGACCAGAGCAGATTAGAATAAGTTCCTTGTGATCCAGTTACCCATCTCAATTGATTTGTTAGATGGATGGATCAGATGTCATTGCTGGTGGTTTGAGGCTGTTTTTTAAGTAGTGAGCAGGCGGGGGGGCGGTGTGATGATCCGCAGGGGGAGGGTGCTGATTTGCAATTGTGTGACCGAGGTTATTTCAAATCGGGTCAGTAACAAGAGCAAATTGTACTTGGTGTATTGGAAGTCAATCACGCAGCAGCCTTCACAATCAAGTATCGGTGATTCTGAATCGCCAAAGGGCGCTGCTGGATCGGGTGTTGGGATGGAATCGAGATTTTTAGACAGGCTTACGACACATGACTGGCAATTGGGGGTTTGCGCCGTCGGTTGGTGTGAAGAGAGGGTTTGAAGTTCGCATGCACCAGCCATACTGCGTGCTGGAAGAACCAACAGTGTGCTGCATAAAAGGCATGTGAGGTATAATCGCCATCTAATCATAATGTGTTCTGTAGTATTCAAGTTACTTACAGCGTAGGAAAGATTGCGGTTGCAGTTGCAACTTATTTCGCTGTGACGGGCATACGCAGGGCAAAACTCGTCCCGCGGCCAATATCGGAATGACAACTGATGATCCCGCCATGCTCTTCGATGATCCGGCGCGTGGTGGGTAGGCCAAGTCCGGTTCCGCCACGGGTGGTGGAGAAGTAGGGCTTAAAGATTTCCTTGAGTGTGTCTGGGGCAATACCCGGGCCGGTGTCGGTGATGTTGATGGTGATGTGGTCGCCGTCATTGCGCGTTCGTAGGAGTAATTCGTTTGCGCCCCCGTGCGGGAGGTTCTTGCTTTGAGCTTGACTCATGGCTGTGTTGGCATTGATTAGCAAATTGAGAACCGCTTGCTTAAAGAGTCCTTGATCCAATGGCAGGATGCTCGGGCTAGCATCAAGTTGCGTTCGTAACTGCACGTGATCTATGCTGGCTTGAGGGCGGTAAAAGTCCGTTAGCCCAGCGATGAGTTCATTGACATCTTCGGGGTTGAGGTCCAGTTTCATTCTTCCTGCAAAACACAGAAAGTCTTCTAAAATTTCTTTTAGACGTGAGGTTTCATGTCCTAATGAAGTGAGCCGGCGTTTGAGCCTTTGGACTTGTTCAGCGCCTTGTGTGTCGGTTGGGGCAATGTGTTTCCCCAGTTCATCGACATCTTCTTGTAAGAGTTGGATATTTAAGCCGATGGTGGAGAGAGGGTTTTTGATCTCGTGAGCCAAGCCGCCTGTCATGGTTCCTAGTTCAGCAAGCCGTTCAGCAGCCTGAGCACGGTTTTCCAATTGACGGACACGCATCGCAGTCCGCTTGGCAGTGTAATAACTAACTGGGATGGTGATCAGTATCCCAAACGCAATTCCAATAAATAACAACGTCATGGGATCAAGATACTCACATGAAACAGACTTGCCAACTTTTGAGTTGGGTTAGATCGACGATTGATAGCGAGAACATTTCCAATCCAAGTGTAGCGGCTCAAAAAGCCGTGGCACGGGTCAGCGATGCGTCACATCGCAGCTATTGTTCGAAGTCAACGCGACCGTTGGATTAGAAACGCTCTAGGAAGACGCTTTATTACAATTATCTAGCGAATCATACGCATCGCGTCTATTTTGTATGCGTCGAACCGATTCGTAAGACTTTGTGACGCTTGTGTTGGCGATGTAAGTTACGCACAAGTTTTAATCGTGAAGGGTGATCAGTTGCCTCGCCCATACAGGCGAGCAACCACTGACTCTCCGTTTGCTTAGGTTAATCCCCCCAAGATTCATCAGATAAGATAGTCACCGAAATGTGATCACGCAGATTTGCGTTTTAGCTTGGACTGCTTGCAGCTTCACTAGATTCACTAGGCTCACTTGGCTCACTAGATTCACTAGGCTCAGCAGTACGTAGTACTTCACGAGCTTGCCAGCCTTTTTCACCTTCAATCAGTTCGTATTGAACATCTTCACCATCTTTAAGAGATCGGAAACCGTCTCCCCCGATATGGCTAAAATGTACAAAAACGTCCTGCTCTTCAGGTCCCACAATAAATCCATATCCCTTTTTGGGATCAAACCACTTAACCTTGCCAATAGTCATAGGCATAGGTACCTCCAATCATCGACAGCAACAGATCTAGCCCGACTGCCGATTCATTATGGGAAATATTCAGTTGGTGAAACCAAAGAATGGCTTCATTGGATTATTTGTGACTGGTATCAGATGAAAAGTGCCAAGTGCATTGATGCGTGCATTGGTGTTATCCATGATGACGTGCAGTCATAGAAACTGCTCTCATCCTAAGTGCGACGCGACGAACCTGTCTATAATGTCATCTTGTAATTGATTCCCAGACTAACAAATGCTCCTACTCTCAATCCCAACTGAGTTACTACTGCCATTTGTCAGCCCATTCTGACAGATGACATTCATTAAACCCAAGCTAATGCTAGCCAAAGCTATACATCAGCATAGAACATCCTTTTGGGGCTTTAATCAGAGTCTTGACGGGCATGCTTTCTAGACTGCATGACCTCTCAGAATACAGGGAATTTCTGATTTGCCGTCACGTCAAGTGACTTAATCGTTGTAATTTCATTACAACCGTCACGAAACCCACAGCGAATCAGGTTACAAATATGCCCCGTGATATTGCCGGAATAAACCGATCAACACCGCAGGGCATATT
>JAESSU010000275.1 GCA_016763955.1 Phycisphaeraceae bacterium
GCCTTGCGTGAAATGGCTGACAAGCAAGACGCTTATGTGTTATCGGCGTGAGCCAAGGTATTTTTAACCACGGAAAGCACGGAAGACACGGAAATAAAAAATCTGTGATTTTTGCGGTTAAATGGTTTTTCCCACGAACTAGCTAGGGCAAACGCATGTCCTGTGAATTGTCTTGGCGAGCCGTGTCGTGTCGACATGAGATTGACCGCAGGTCAAAAATATTGCACACCAAAGACTGTGCTGCTGGTTTTTTGAGTTGACCTTCGATCAAAATCGGGCGATCGCAGCTCCGCTTGCCAAGGCAGGGTACATGCGTTTGCCCTGACGACTTAACCCCAATCCCATCTCACAATCGCAAAATCATTTATCATATTCCCCATGACTGCGAATCCTGTTAATTCTGTGGATCAAGCGATCCGCTTTTTAGATCGTTGGCCCACTGCATCACGCGGCAAGCGCATTGTCGTGGCAGGGGACTTTATGTTCGACCACTATGTCTATGGCAATGCTCAAAGGCTCTCGCCTGATGCGCCCGTTCCCGTGTTAGCAATTGAGAGTGAAAAATGGATACCCGGGGGCGCATCAAATGTCTGCTTGGACTTGCTGGCACTACGCTGCAAAGTTTCTTGCATCGGTTTAGTCGGCAAAGACCGCAATGGATTTGAACTTAAAAAAGCACTCAAATCAGCGGGCTGCTCGACCACCGGCTTAGTTGATGATTCAAGTCGTCCGACTACGATCAAACAAAATTTTATTGGCTTAGCGCAACACCGTCATCCTCAAAAAATGTTCCGAGCAGACATTGAAGTTAAAACGCCAGTGAGTGAGACCATCGCTAAAAAAATTCTGGCTCAAGCAGATAAACTCATCGCCAAAGCACATGTGCTGATCATTGAAGATTACAACAAAGGCGCGCTAACACCTGCGGTCTGTCAGCATCTAATTAAGACCGCTAATAAACACAAAATCCCCGTGCTCGTAGACCCTGCTGCGATTGAAGATTACAGCAAGTATGCGGGGGCAACGACCCTTACGCCTAATCGCACAGAGGCCTGCCTTGCCACCGGTTTAGCAGCCAATGACACTCCGAAAATGGCCCGTAAGCTTTTGCGTGAACTTAAGCTTCAAACGGTGGTACTCACACTCGATAAGTCCGGGGCGCTGTTATTAGTGAAAGGTCAAAAGCCCATCACGGTGCCGACCGAAGCGCGCAGTGTTTACGATGTGACCGGTGCGGGGGACATGGTGATTGCGATGCTCGGAGCTGCCTTGGCCAATGGTGCTAATTGGGAACAAGCAGTCCAGCTTTCAAATATCGCAGCGGGCTTGGAAGTCGAAAAATTCGGCGTGGTTCCCATTGAGCTTGATGAGATTCTTGTCGCTATTTTGCAAAAGCAACATCAAGAACTAGGCAAGATTCGCACGCTTGACCAACTTCAACCCGAGATCAATGCATATCGTAAGCAAGGTAAAAAAATTGCTTTTACCAATGGTTGTTTCGACATTCTTCATGCCGGCCACGTTGCTTATCTAAGACAAGCTAAAGCTCAGGGGGACATCCTCGTGTTAGGGGTGAACTCCGACCGCTCGATTACCAAAATCAAAGGGCCCACTCGCCCGGTTAATAAACAAGATGATCGCTTGATGGTGCTTAGTGAACTTGAGAGTATTGATTATGTGATCGTCTTTGATGATGACACGCCGATGAAACTCCTGCGAGGTATTAAGCCTGATGTCCTTGTCAAAGGCGGAGACTACACCAAAGACAAAGTCGTTGGCCACGAATATGTCGAATCCTATGGCGGAACCGTCACCGTCGTAAGCCTTGTCCAAGGCCGAAGCACCACCAACATCATCCAAAAAATCGAAGCAACCAAGCGATAGGTATCATTTTGTTTTTTAACACAAAGACACGAAGGTCACAAAGAAAAGACATTGATAAACCACGGAGATAGAGAGACAAAAAAAGGATTGATTGTCTTGAGCCTAAACTAAAATAAATTCATTGTTTTCCCTGTCTTTAACGCTGTGGCTCTGTGATTAAAAATGTCTTAATCTTTGTGACCTTCGTGTCCTTCGTGCCTTTGTGTTAAAAACAAACAAAACTCAAAACAAAGAAAGGCCTCATATGCCCGTACAACACATGGTTTGGATCAAATTCCACGACGACATCACCGACGAACGTAAACAACACCACCTCGACGGTCTACAATCACTTGTCGAAATCGTCCCTGGCGTAGAACACCTTAGCGTTGGCAAAAACTTTACCGATCGAGCACAAGGTTTTACCCATGGCTTATTGGTGACATTAGAAAGCAAAAAAGCGTTGGAAATTTATGCAACGCACCCTGAGCATGTTGCTGTAGCAGGGCCGCTTAAAGACGATGCAGTGCTCATGGCAATGGATTATGAGTTTTAATTGTCGGATTTCCCCCATGTTCAATGCTGCTGTCAAAACAATCACCATTCTCAAAGAGGCCGGTTACACCGCGTACCTTGCTGGGGGATGTGTGCGCGATCGACTGCTTAATATTGAACCGAAGGATTTCGATGTTGCGACCAATGCAACGCCGGATCAGTTAGGTGAGCTTTTCCATAACACGCAGTTAGTGGGCGAAGCCTTTGGCGTGACGCTCGTGAGACTCATGAACACCCAAGTCGAGGTGGCTACCTTCCGCATGGAGTGGGGCTATACCGATGGCAGGCACCCTGATGGTGTGTGTTTTACCGATGCTCAAAACGATGCCCAGCGACGAGACTTTACCATCAACGGCTTATTTGAAGACCCCCTTAACCATCAGATCATCGACTATATTGGTGGGCAAGAGGATCTCAAAAAAAAGACCATTCGTGCAATTGGTGACCCAGACAAGCGGTTTAGCGAGGACTATCTGCGACTGCTCCGTGCAGTGCGTTTTGCATCACGGCTGGACTTTGAAATTGAAACCAAAACCGCCCGAGCCATTCGCAATCATGCACGCTATCTCGGACAAATCTCACGTAAACGTATCGGACTTGAAATCGAAATGATGTTTGGCAATCAGGCCTTACCCCAACGGCGTGAACGGGCTGCACGATTGATCCAACAACTTCATCTCGATGGCACTGTGCTTAATGAAGATCACCATAATGCTGATTTAACATTGTTAAGCGCCCTGCCAGCCCAAGTTCAACCAAGTACTGCCTTAGCGGCGTGGATGTTAGACCGGCATGCATGTAGCGGCGTTGAGCTATTACCCTTTTTGTCACAACGTTTTGAACGCACGGTGACCCAGTGGCGCAACGCACTGGCAATGAGCAACGAATTGCGAGATGCGCTCGCTGACACACTCTTGGTCACTGGGAAAATTACCGATTGGCCGAATTTAAACATCGCACAAAAAAAACGTCTGCTTGCAAAGCCCTATTGGACTCAAGGTCACCTACTCTTTGGGGCGATGAAAGAGGTGGATGATGTTGTGGCCATCCTCGCTCAGATCGGATTTGAGGCACCTGCATTATGGGAACAAGGCGTTAATCCTCAACCGTGGATCACAGGTAGTGATCTGATTGATTTAGGATTAAAGCCCTGCCCAAAGTTTGGTGATTGGCTCGATGCAGCCTACGATGCACAGCTCGACGGTACGGCGTGCGACCGTCAACAAGCATTGAGTTGGCTCAAAAAACAGATTTTAAGCAACCCGTCAGGTTTTGATGGGTAAAATGGAAGTCTTATGGAAGCATTTTTGGCTCACTGGTCTTATTTAGGTGTTTTCCTGATCCTCACGATCAGCGGCTTTGGTGTGCCTATTCCAGAAGATATCCCACTAATCTGGGGCGGCTATATCTGCGGGACCGGCCAAGCAAACATCTACATCATGATCCCAGTGGGATTGATCTCACTCATCGGTGCGGACTTTATTGTCTACCTGCTTGGCAGACAATTTGGCGAACCCATTCGTCGCCTGCCCGTTTTTAAACGCTACCTCTGTGATAAAAAAATGGCTAAAGCCAAAGCATTCTTCGACACACACGGCGGTAAAGTCATCTTTGTGGCCCGCTTTATGCCCGGCTTGCGCACCCCGGTTTTCTTCTCCGCAGGGAAATTTAAAATCCCAGCTTGGAAAATGCTCTGTATGGATGGCCTAGCTGCGCTACTCTCAGCACCGGCACTAATGCTCGCAGGATTCTTTTTCTATGAACATATCGATGTGGCATGGAAATGGGCCCAAAAAGCCCAAATCGGACTCATTGGCACAATACTCGTCTTGGCCGCCTGCTACATCGGATTCAAATACTGGCGCCACAAAGTTAATCTTGCCAAAGCAGCACGCGCCGCC
>JAESSU010000276.1 GCA_016763955.1 Phycisphaeraceae bacterium
GGATCTTGTCCCATCGCCAGATTCAAATCAATAATAGGGATGGAATGTCCCTGCCATATCAATGTCCCTAGGATATTGGAATGACTCCCAACGATCCGAGTGACTTGGCTCGTACTATAAGGCATGAGCTGGCGGACTTTGGCGACATTTACACCAAAGCTCTGTTCCCGGAGATAAAACTCCAGAAGTTCCATTTCATTCGTACCGGATTCAAGGAGAATCCCTTGTTGATTAGCTATTTGTGACATGTGGGCCTTCCTACTCAGACCTGTTTATATTTATCTACTTAGGAAGTATCGGCGATGTGGAAAGGGATGTTAAATAGAATACGGAAAAATCAACCCTATGTCCGATACTTTCCCAAATAGAATTATTGGGACATTTCATTTTCCGCAAAAGGCTTTGCCGGGTCTATCTGTAGGTAACCTCGCAAAAAGGATGATGCTAAGTACATTGGAAAGGTGTCCAATAACGCAACCACAGCCTTAAAAACATAACCCGCAAGGATGAAAGTAACCCCTAGCTGGAAAGCCAGTGAAGGATTAGGCAAGTTATCTGGCCCCATCGAGATCGGCAACCCTGCCCCGCTACCCGGGTCATACACATTGAACGCCACATAAGTAATCAGAATCACAGCAGTCGTATCGACAAGCTGACTCACGAGTGTCGAGCCATTATTTCGCAGCCATAGATGTTTACCTTTGGTGAGCTTCATCCAAAAATGGTACAAATACACGTCCACATACTGTGCCGCAAGATAAGCAATCATCGATGCCCCCACAGCTGCCAAAGTCATCTTGCGAACTTCAAAAAAAACAGGCAATCGACCCGCTGCATCACGCACCATTTGACCCCCTGTATCAAATGATTCCCAACCCGGCAACCATCCACCCACCAGTAAAATGCCCACCACCCAGAGATTCAAAATCAATCCCACAAACACGACCCAGTTCGCACGACTCCTACCGTAAAATTCGCTAATCAAGTCCGTACACAAAAAGGTCACCGGGTAAGGAAGAACCCCCACTGCCACGGCAAAAACCAGCTTCCATTGATCGGCCTCGCCTTCATGGATCACCATCTCGTAAAGTTTAATAAAACGAGTGATGCCCAGAATATTGAGCATCGCCAACGTGCCAAGAAACAGACCCGCGAGAATCAAAAAGACACGTTCACGGCGTTCAACAATATGAGCTTCTGCGGGGTGATTCTGATGCATAAATAAGGATGATCTAATCTAAATATTTGACAATCTTGAATATATACAGAGTGGACAAATCATAACGACAAACCGATTAAATAGGAACAGAAAATCTAGCTTAACCCCCCACCTCATGCAACCAAACCACATCAAGACCAGGTAAATAGAATTAGAGACCCTAAGACATTGACGAAAAAGGCCATATCTGTCAGACTGGATACACATGAGTAGTGAACCAAACATTTTCGAAATCGCCCAGAAGACGCGCTACCCAGTCGATGCGTTTATCTTCATCCAACGGGGCTTGGATCATACCGTGCGCAACATTCACGGCCAAACCCCAGAAGCTCAAACGCAAGCCCCCACGCAAGCGTCCCCGGGAACACCTAAAGATGAAGAATCCTTAAGCCGCCACATCTCAGGGCAGCAACTCTGTGAAGGCTTGCGTAAATTTGCAGTTCAACAATACGGACTCATGGCACGAACCGTTTTACGACGATTCAAAATCTATCACACGGAAGATTTCGGACATCTCGTGTTTGCCATGGTCAATGCAGGACTCATGCGCAAAACCGATGAAGACACCCTAGCTGACTTCACGGCGGTCTATGACTTTTCTGAAGCCTTTGGCACAGAATTGCAATTAAGCCAATAAAAACTTTTGAAAACTAGAAAACAATATAAACCGCATCTGTAGCCGGATTGACATATAATCCCGGAAATAAACCTCCGGAGATTCAGGCATGACCAATCACAACCAGACTTCAAACAACGATCCTAAAAAAACGCATCTTTGGGATTACTGCTGGGTTCGTGACCTCCTATTTATTGTCGCAACGCTAGCAGTTCTATGGATGGCTTATTCGATCCGATCAGTCATCGCCCCGATTTTTGTGGGCTTCGCTTTTGCCTACGTCTTTAACCCACTCGTCACATGGGCTAATCTCAAAATCAAATGGCCCCGCTGGCTCATCTCACTGCTAATCTTGGTCTTTGCATACGTCGGGCTAGCAAGCGTGCTGATCTATGTCGTCCCCCAAGCCTACAAACAGGGACAGCAAATTACCGACACCGTCCGCCAAGCCATCAAACACAACGCAGATCAAATCGACCCGTTCTATCGCGTGATCCTTGAACAGTTCCCCTCCATTGGAGATTCACTTAAAGACCCCACAGAACAAGCTCCAAAACAAGACGCAACAACAATCAATCCTGATTCCGTATCAGCCTTGCCAATCGTGCAAACGCAAAAACAAACACAAGTCGTCCAAGCTCTCGTCGAAGAGTTAGCAGGCAACGAAGTTCCCCTCGCCGATAACACCGATTCTAAAAATCCATCTCAATTAGATTCGGACATGCAAAAAAGCCTCAAGGATTTGAACATCAACTATCCCATGCTCGGCAGAGTCATCATGCGCATTTTCAATGTCGGTGTAGGCGCAGTGGGCTCAGCGTTTAGCCTAGCATCGTATCTTGCCTTACTGCTAGTCATCATCAGCTTATGCTTCTTCTTTTTTAGTTGGAAACTCGGGCCGTTTCTTGAATGGTTCAAGCCCTTAATCCCACTAGATGTCCGTGAACGATCACTACATATCCTCAGCGAAATCGACCGAAGCACCAACGCTTTTGTCCGAGGCAGGTTGGTCCAATCACTGGTCATGGGGATCATTCTAAGTGTCGGATGGATGTTTGCAGGTGTGCCTTCTTGGTTACTACTGGGCATCTTATGTGGCTTTTTAAATCTCATCCCCTTTGCCGCAGCACTAGGTTTCCTGGCGGCATTAGGTCTCACCATCATGAGCATCACCACAAATGATGCTTCATTTACATGGGGCTTATTGGTCTGGCCCACCGTGGTCTACTGCATCGCGCAACTGGCAGACGGCTGGATCGTCGAACCTCTAGTCCAAGGCAAAGCAACCAATCTCGACCCGCTAACCGTCATGCTCGCTGTCATCATCGGCGGCGCCCTAATGGGACTCGTGGGCATGTTGCTCGCAATCCCCCTAGCATCAAGTATCAAAATCCTCAGCCGAGAATGGCTCGTCCCTGAACTTAAATCCTACGCAGAAAGTCGTAAGCCCGACAAGCTAATCAATAAGCAAACCGACTAAATTAACCTAAAAAAACGGGATTTATATTGCCTCAAATGTCCCCCAACGCGACAATAGATCTAACATCCCCGGTTTCCCTGCCTGCAAACCATGTCCCACCTGCCCCTGCAAAGCCTCTACATAGGAGCTTAGCCATAAAAAACCTGACCGCACATTTGCTGAGTCTCTGTATCACAGTGTTGCTGCTAGCCAGCATTGCTTCTGCTCAATCATGGTCTGATCGTGTTAACGCGGTCAAGCAAAAACGGCTGCAAAAAAAATCTCAGACAATGACCTTGGATCATCCCAGCATCAAAATTCGTCAGACAATCAATCATGTTGATCTGGATCGAATCTCATTGCAAGACGCGATCTCATGGTGGAAGCAAGCTGTGGGGGTTGCCTTGCTCATCGATTGGAATGCACTAGAACAAGTGGGAGTCGATCCCAACGTCCCCATCACGCTTAAACTCAACCATGCACCGGCGAGCGTGGTTCTGGATCTGATTCTAGAAATGGCATCAAGGGACAGCAAAATCTATCACTATGAAACCAAGTGGTATGTACAAATTCTTACTCGTGAACAGATGCTCAAGAAAACTGAAGTTCGGATGTACGATCTCCGAGACTTGTTAGTGCGCATTCCCCAATTTCGCAACGCACCTAAAATGGGA
>JAESSU010000277.1 GCA_016763955.1 Phycisphaeraceae bacterium
GCTCTGCTTCGCCAAATTTGACATTTTTTGACTCAGCCGCCAAGAGTACAGAGTTTTTCAACAGAATCGACCCTTAGCAGTCAGTGGTGATTTCTATGAAATGCCTCAGATTTGACTCTCAAGGGCAGACATATTGGCCATAAGTCCTAATATGTTAGACTCCTTGGTCAAATAATTAAGAAAAAACAGGAACCCAAGCATGGGTAAGCTGTTCGAGGAACTCAAACACCGTAAGGTCTTTCGCGTAGCGGCTATTTATGCCGTGGTAGCCTGGGTGCTTATCCAGGTCGCGGATACAATTGCTCCGATGATGAACCTGCCAGAATCGGCACCGCGATTCATCTTATTTGTACTGGCAATACTGTTTCCCGTTGCCTTATTTCTCGCCTGGGCTTACGAGGTAACCCCCGAAGGTGTCAAAGCTGACACCAGTATTCAAGTCATACAATCTACGACTAGTAGTACTGACCGAAATCTTATCTACGCGATTCTCGTATTGGTTTTGTTGGTGGCTGGTTTCCAGGCTGCTGATCGCTTCTCTGTTGGCGACGAGGTGAATTCAAACGCATCGACTACCCTATCCAGCCCAACGCCAGGCACCGGCAACGGAAAGGTAACTCGTGCGCTTATTAATCTGGGTAGCATGCAGCGAAGGCCGATCGAAAATTTGTTTACCGACTTCGACTTTACTCCCGACGGAACCAAACTCGTCTACAGCAGCTACGCCAATGGCAATAGCCAATTGCATGTGCGCTCTCTTGATAGCCTGGATTCTCGATCGATATTTCAATCCAGAACAATTTCAGCGTTCAGTCCGAAAGTATCTCCCTCCGGCGAAGAAATTGTGTTTATAACGAGCCGAGGTACATTGTATAGAATGCCCATAACCGGGGGCACGCCGACCAGGATAAGCAGTGAGAAGGGTCATGCTGGTTACGCGTGGTTGGACAACCAAAATTTAATTGCTGCTCAGTTGGGTATATATGCTGCTGGTTTCGTCAGCTTACGGTTATCCGATGGTGCGGAGGAACCGCTGGCACTAGAAGGAGAGATTGAGGGAAGCCAATACAGGAATCCCCAACTGCTACCCGGAAATGAATTTCTTATGTACTCCATTCAAGTTGCCAATAGCAACAATCCGCATGTGGGCATCGCAGATTTATCCAGCCATCAGAGCCGAATACTACTGCAAGACGCATTCGCGGCAACGTATGTGCCCAGCGGGCACATAGTCTTTATGCGGGGCAACGACCTCTGGGCTGTTGCCTTTG
Source organism: Phycisphaeraceae bacterium (assembly GCA_016763955.1). Lineage (GTDB taxonomy): Bacteria > Planctomycetota > Phycisphaerae > Phycisphaerales > Phycisphaeraceae > UBA7800. Next base: position 1,272 of record JAESSU010000277.1, read on the forward strand.
ATCTCGACAATAGAGCAGTCGTTAGTCAGGAAGTACTATTAATTCGCGGCGTAGAAAATTATTCGCAACAAATGTTTGCGGTATACTCAATATCACCCACTGGGCAATTGCTTTATGTTCCCGGCGGCGATCAATTCTCAGCGCTTAGCAATAGCGAGTTGGTAAAGATAGACGACGCTGGTCAGGAGTCAGTAATAGACCTTCCACCGCAACGATATACCGACTATCAAATTTCACCCGATGGCTCGCAGTTGGCGATGACTGTGAATGAGGCGGGTGGACGGGATATCTGGGTCTATCACCTACAGAGAGGCACCTTAAGCAAAGTGACTTTTTCTGGCGACTCACGGAATGCGATTTGGTCAGTCGATGGAGAATCTTTGCTTTACGAAGACGGTTCCAGTGGAAGAGGGCTATGGAAGATAAAAGCCAACGGTCTGGGCCTGGCTGAGCAGTTAATAGCGACCCCTGGCAGAGCAATACCCAGAGCAATTAGTCCAGATGGATCGAAATTGGTTTTTCGGCATGAGCCAGGCGGAAGTGGCGGTTTCAATTTGAACATGTTGTCCTTTGCCAATGCTGAGGTGTCTCAACAGGTTTTGATTGGATCAGAATTTGATGAGGAGGGAGCAGCAATTTCTCCAGATGGTTCCTGGCTAGCCTACTCCAGCACTGAAAGTGGGAGAGATGAAGTTTATGTACGCCCATTTCCCAATGTAGATGATGACAAGATACAAATAAGTAGTGACGGCGGTGGAGAACCCCAATGGAGTGCTGACGGGTCTACGCTGTTTTTTATCGACGATAGTGAGACTGCTTTAGTTTCAGTTCCGGTAAGTTTTGAATCGGGCTTTAGTTTTGGTTTGCCTACTACATTAGCTTTAGTTCCAGCAGGGAGGGCTGACTCGCCAACCTACACGATATTTCCCGATAGCAAAAGCGTGCTTATTAAACGGAATACAGGAGCGGATGGTTCTTCACAAAGTGGATCAAGAATTGTCAATGCGGTAATTGTAGAAAACTGGCTAGAGGAACTGAAGCGGCTGGTGCCAGTTCCAGAGTAGTAAGTGGCCGCTCCTGGCCGATTAGTAACTCCAAAAAAATAGAAAAATTTTAAAAATTAGAAGGCTGATTCAGTCAGGTGTCTTGATATATATAGCTGACCCTTTAACCCTCCTCACAGGGGTAACACCCCCCTGTCAAAGCGAAATTTGATTAATTAGATTATCTGCGATTCGTACGCACACTGATATATGGGACTCTTAACCTTCAGCCGGACCTATACCCTCGGTCAAGTTGCCATTTGGTTGCCCTAGGTTGACGTTTGGTTTACAAATGATAGATGCACACAAGGATTTGCGCTACGGCTTGCCTCAGAGGAAGGTTAGTGGAGAGTTTGAGTCAAAAAAGTAACCCAGAGGTAACCCGGTCTCGCTAACAGAGAATGGGTTTAAAAAGGGAGTCTTGTAACATGTTGATATGAATGAATAATATGGTAGCTATGGGTGGACTTGAACCACCGACCCCAGCATTATGAATTATCTTAAGGCACTTCCCCCTACTTCCTTGTACTACACTCAACACGCTGTATAATCCCATAAATAGTGGGGTTAGACGATTTTCACTTCACTGAAGTACATTCTATACACTGCGTAAATCACGTTACGCGGTGACCCCAGGGTGACCCCGGCTTATGAGTGCTAAGTCATTTAAATTCACTATCAAACGGCTCAGAGAGCTTCCTACGCCTATAAATGGCCGTGATACGTACCACGATACTCAACAACATGGTTTGCAATTGAGGGTGACCCCGACAGGCACTAAGTCGTTTGCAGTACGTAAAAAGATTGACGGTAAACCTGTCCGTGCGACATTGGGTACATTCCCTTTGATGACAATTGATCAGGCGCGAACTGAAGCGGCGAAAGCAGTTGCCAATTTGGTAGTGGGTAACAACCCAAACGAAGTGAAAAGAGCAAGCAGATTACGTGGCGTTACTTTGAGCAAGTGCAGGGACGATTACTGGAAGGCACGGTCCCGTGCCGACAATACAGTAAAGGCTTACAACCTTACTGTAGATGTGTACCTGAAAGATTGGAAGGACAGCCCGCTTAAAGACATAACGCGAAACATGGTTGCTGCTCGTCATAGGAAGATTGCCAAGACTGAGCCGGTGGCCGCAAATAATGTTATGCGTCACCTTCGTGCATTCATAAATTTTGCTATTGGAGAATATGAGACTAAGGACGGTAAGCCGATCATTCTTGATAATCCAGTTCGGAGAATTTCGCACAATCGGCAGTGGTCGCCAGAAGTGCGTAAGCAGACAATCATTAGGGATGGTGACTTGCCTACCTTCTTTGTTGGGACGCAGGCGCTTAGAGAAACGGCAGAAGGTGATGTCAATGCACCGGCTCATGTTGTTGCCGATTATTTAGAGATGATCCTTCTAAATGGCCTGCGGCGGGATGATGCTTTTTGTCTGGAATGGGGTCAGATTGAGTTAGATACTGCCACTTATCACCCAGTAATACACAAGAAAAAAAAGGAAGTAGTGAGCCTACCTATTCCAAAATACATTTTGGCAATATTGAAGCGCCGATTTAAGCATCGAATGAATGAGTTTGTCTTTCCGGGCAGGTATGGGCATGGTAGATATGACGATCCAAGGACGATGATTAACTGGGTGAAAGATTATGCTGGTATAAATTTTACTTCTCATGATTTACGTAGAACCTTTCTGACGGCCTCCAGTGATCTGGATGTATCTGATTATGTGATAAAGCGTTTAGGAACCCATTCGATTGAAGGCGATGTAACTGGCGGATATATTCGCCTAAGCGCAGAACGAATGAGAGAGCCAGCGCAGAAGGTTGAGGATTTGATACTGAAGAAGGCAAGGAAGAAGTCAATGGCAAATGTTGTGGCACTGCCAAATAGCAGCAGAAAGAAGGTAAAATAGCAGTATTGCAGCGACCGCGGGGCCGTCCGAATAGCCATTGTAGGCTCGCGGCACCCATTGTCAGGGTAAGTCACCGTAAAGGAAAAGGATATAGGGCTATATGTTGCGCATAGTGACAGATACAAAAATATTCTCTAGTGTATCAATTTCATGGAAGGTGGTTATTGGCAAAGTGCTACAAAGTTTTTTGGTTTCTCCTAGCGAACGTCTCTTAGAAGCAATACACTTCTTTACGCGAGAATTAATCAATTTTTCTCGAGTAGAGAAAGTTAATACCGCATCTATCACATAGAAGTTACGGAATGGGAAAAACAAGTGGCAATTTATATTACGTCCGTTTGATTCATCAAGGGAAAACGTACTATAAATTAGGCTTCACTTCGTTATCCTCGGTTGAAGAGCGCCTTAACTTCGGCGGGAGCGGGGATGGAAATCTAATCGACAAGGTTATAGTGTTCGCTTTCCGCGAAGATGCCTTCGACATAGAGCAGCTCCTGCACGTTCATTTTTGCCACGCAAGATATGCGCCCCGCTACGGAGATCCCAACGGCCCGCTCTATAAGAACGGGCAGACTGAATTGTATAGCGCTGATATTTTAGGCCTGGATCCCGAATACTTACCTGTCGATGATACAAACAACGACCGCTGGGTCAAACTAGTAACGGGCCTAATGATAGTTGTCTTCGGCCCAATTCTTATTCCGTTCCGCATATTTATGGACACCACGGAAGCTCGCGGGATTTTTTCCGGTTACATTCACTCTGGCCTGCAACAGGCTAAGGAGGAGGAACGCAAAGCGAAAGTTGAGTGTCTCATTGACTCCCTGAGTAGTGGTGTGCGCTATAGAGAGCCAGCTCATAAGCGTATGTCAGATGTGTTTAGAGACACGTTTTATAGCAGGTTTTTCGACCGTATGGCGGTACGAAACATTCCTGAAATTGCCAGACAAGTCGAGGAGAGAAGGAAGACTATATTAAAGGAAGCTTCAAAAAGTGACACAGAGCGCAAACAGGCCCTAGATGAACAAATGGTCGCCAATCTGACGCGTGACCTTGGCGGGGTTCAGTTTCATCTAAAGAGCCACAATAGTATCGAATTTCGCATATTGGTGGATCTGGAGTATTTTGTCGCCAAAATTTCTGAAGCTCTTTTGGCCGGCTTTGTATTCAAAAGCGACTTGATGGTGTTCGCCAATAATTGCGGTCTCTCGCTGCTGTTTGATGCAATCGTCAAGGATGATCCGGAGGCACGAAAGGCCATTCGCCTTCTGATCGAATTCAACTACCGAAAAGATATAATGGCACTTGTAGGTATCGGAAAGCTGGCTGACCCTGTGATGGTCATGCCGGTACACCCACTTCTCGTTTTCGACGAGGAAGCCGACAAGGCTGAGACGTGCTGCGAGTCGATAACGGGATACTTCGGCGTGCAAACTCTTTTGGAAATTATCGACACACCTATCGTGCTGCCGAATTCCCCGGTATTGGTGAAAACGGATCTAGGCTGTGAATTCTCTGTTCCGATTACTGCTCGTCGCTATGGTCTTAATACCGCCTTCGAAATTCTGATCACCAACACCGTAGCTCCATATCAGATCTGTATACGCAATTACCACCAGGTTTTTCATGAAGCCTGCAGCGCGCACTTACAAAGCTGTCTGGATCAAGAGCGGGTTAGTAAAACTCCTATCGAGAGCGAGGATCAGCCAGTGGGCAGTGACAGCATATCGCTGGAAGACTATGAAGAATTCGTCCAATTCATGAAGGACAACGACCAAATTTTCACATAATCTCTTATGGCCATCTGAGATAATTTCTGGAGCGTAATGACGGCTCCAAATTATTTCCCTATTAATACTGACGACTGAGATTGTTATTGTATTATCGAATAGTAATTGATAGTAGGTGAAATAAAAGTATTGCAGCGACTAGGGAGCCGTCCCGAATAGCCATTCACCTCAATGGTCTGTCGCTGTGATCATGGTGGGGTTAAGCATTGAGGTGTGCAATGAATTCACAGTTAAAATTCTATCTTAAACTGCCTTCTTGGACATACGATCAGGCGAGGTATCTACTAGCTGATTGTGATCCGGACAAGAGCAACGATAACAATGTTTTAGGCCCGACGAAATTTATGAGATTAGGTGCGAAAGCTCAGCTAATAAATCCATCTGATCTAGTATCAATTGTTGATCAAATGAAAAAATTTGAGATAGTGATAGATACATTCGATAAGCCATTAAAATCTTTAGCCCCACTTGACTGGTTTAATATAGCAGTGAAACACGATCTAACTCCGCCATGGTTCAATGATGCTCCTAGTTGGTTTTTAGAGAATAAAGAATTAGAATCAACTGCCTCTTGTAAACCTCCTGCGATTTCAAATAAGAAATCTGAGAATAAGAAGATTACTGTGATTAATTGCTTGGTGAATTATATCCTTGATGGGATTTCTGAAAGTCCTAACCAAGATGCTGAACTTTTAATAAAAACTTTGCATGATAAAGGTGTAGAAACTCCTTTTTCTCAAAGCACGCTTATGAAATATCTGAAAGAGCATAGAGAACGCACTGGATAGTAACAATCTACATATTTAGTTTTAAATCCACACGGCCTCCCGCATAAACGCTAGCTTTCCCTTTGGGAATCTACATATCATCTTAGTTATTTACATGAAATCCTGCCTTATAGTTTCTAGTACTTTTTAACCGTACTGAGACGAGTTATGCAAATCCAAGCCGCATTGCCCCCGAAAGAACTTCACGCGATTTATCCCACAGGTATATACGACACCAAATTTGTTGCTGAACGTTATGGCCTTTGCCCAAGGACGCTAGAAAACTGGCGAACTACTGGACGTGGCCCAAAATACACGAAGGTAGGTCGCCTGGTCAGATACAAAGGTATTTTTTTACTGGAATGGGAGGAAGGGAACACATTAGAGCATACAGGACATGAGGGATTAATTTAAAAAATATTATAACAAGCTGTATTGACTAATTTAAAAACGCAAACAACAAATAAATAACCAGAATAAGAAAAACAATAAAAGAGCTTGAGCAAGGTAAGAAAAATGAGATGTATCAATACAGGCAATCAGGCCATATAGGGGATTTACATGAACACCGACAGAAAAAGGGTGCCCTTTAGCGACGATCAAGAAGCTAAAGCGGTTTGGGTCGCCAGCCGTCCACTTAGCTGGATGTGTAAAAGATTTCTTCTTAGGTCCGAAACACGACCGAATCGACCCCCTTCTATCATCGCGTAGGGGTCAGAATGTCTTTTGTCCGACTTAGGCTGACACTGAATTTTCATCCTAACATACGTTGTTTAAGCTCTTTCTGGAACCGCCGAATTTCAGCTTGTTCATCAGCCAGCATTTTATGTTTGGCCGAGTCTGGCCCGTACTTTTTTTCCAGGCATACAAATTGCGCGTGGTTGTACCAAGGCGGGCCGCCACCTCGGCAACACTGTAGCCCCCGTTCACGATCAGTCTGATAGTTTCGATTTTAAATTCTTCTGCGTATTGTTTGTCGCCCATATTCATTTCTCTGATAGCCATTTGGTATGACTGAAGGGTCTCTAGCAAACTGGGGACGATTCAGACAGTAATAGACTGGTACCCATTTTGTAATTTTCCCAGAACCTTTTCCTCCTAAAAAATTTATAATTAGTTTGTTGAGTCCAATGGACTACGTTCCCTTTTTCAAGCTATCCTGCCCCTCACGAAATTAAAGGGTGTTATGAGCATAGGGTTATTGGCTTTATTATTTAGTTTGCCTGGGGGTGGGCTTCAGTAGCTACTCAGTGTTAGGGTCCGCTACGCTTCATCGCCTGTATCGAAGACCCGGTGGTGATTCGGCAGATACTCGGACATGTCAAGGTACGGGAGGCGGCCAATGGATATGACGGAAGTATAAGGATGGACGTCTGCCGATTGTGGTGCCATGTTAGAGGGAAAAGATGATGACTGAACAAGGTGGGGTGGATGACCAGTTGGAGAGATCTCTGATCGACATAGCGGTGGAAAGCTGGCGATTTTCCCGCCTGTTCGCACGCCTTGTCAACAAGCTAGATGCGGGTGAATCCGGCCGTTATGTCAACCAGCTCCGCTATTTTCAAAAAAAGGTCGAAGATAGCCTTGAGGACAGTGGATTAAAGCTTGTGAACGTTGAAGGGCAGCCATTTGACCCGGGAATGGCTGCGTCCGCGCTAAATATCGGGGATTTTGGTCCTGATGAAGAATTGTTGGTTGATCAAATGGTGGAGCCTATCATCATGGGTCCAGAGGGTTTACGGAAACCGGGCACGGTGATGCTAAAGAAGGTGCAAGCATGAAATACGTCGGAATCGATCTCGGCACAACGAACAGTGCGATTTGCTCTTACGATGGGGAGTCGGTGCGCTTGTACAAGAGTCCCGATCAAAATGATGTCACGCCATCTGCTATTTTCATTGATAGGCGCGCCAAGTATTTGGGGCAGCGGGCATACGACAACGCCGCCAAAAATCCTGATAACGCGGCTACAAAGTTCAAACGAATGATGGGGACGAGTACCCCGGTAAAGCTAGCGGCCGTCGACATCATTATGACCCCAGAGGAGTGTTCAGCTGAGATACTCAAGCTGTGCTTCGGGTATTTGCCAGAGGAAATTAGAAACGACGGAGAAACTGGCACCGTAATCACGGTTCCGGCTGCCTTCAATCAAATGCAAAAGGATGCGACGATGGCTGCAGCTGAAATGGCTGGCCTGGGCCGCGTTGCCCTGATGCAAGAGCCAGTTGCAGCTGTCATGTGTGTCATGAAGCAGCGCAAAGGTGACGGTGTTTTTCTAGTGTTCGATCTCGGTGGAGGAACGCTGGATATTGCGATTGCTGAAAGTATCAGTGGTCGGGTCAGTCTACTGGCCCATGGTGGGATAGCAATGTGCGGTGGAACGGACTTTGATCGTGCCATTCTTGATAACGTGGTCAAGCCGTGGCTCATGTCGAACTTTGACCTCCCTGAAAATCTCAGTGCAAACCGGAAGTACAAGTCTCTTTTGAGAATGTGCCTTTGGGCCTCAGAGAAGGCAAAGATCGAATTGTCCGCCAAAGAGGATTCGGTAATTAGTCTTACAGAGTCTGACCTTGGTGTTAGTGATGAATCCAGCTTAGAAATATATGTTGATATTCCTTTTACCAGAACGCTTCTTGATGAATTGATTGCAGGCAAGGTCGATGAATCCATTCAGTCAGCTCGGGAATCACTCGAGAAAGCAGGTCTGAGTCCGCATGATGTTGAACGCATCGTCTTTGTTGGCGGGCCAACGCAATACAAGCCCTTGCGTGATCGAGTTGCGTTTGAGCTTGGTATTGCACCATCTTCGGACGCGAATACGATGACGGCTGTTGCTGAGGGGGCAGCCGTATTTGCCGAATCCATTGACTGGGACTCGCAAAGCCGCGGCCGTAAGAGCGCAAGAGGAACCCTCAGTACGGGTGGTTCCTTGAATCTCTCCTTCAACTACATCGCTCGTACGCCGGATTCGAAAGCAAAAATCGTGGCGAACCTTGGAGGAAATGCTGCCGCTGGTGTTGAGTTTCAGATTGATAGCCTGGACACGGGCTGGTCTTCAGGGAGGATGGCCCTCAATGACGGGGTCGCAATTGAACCTAATCTTATGAAGCCAGGGGAAAATACATTCAAGGTCTTTGTGTTCGATTCGAAGGGCGGACCTGTCGCTCTTCCTAATGACAAGATTGTTATTTCAAGAACAGCAGCAAGCGTTGATGCGATCCCAGCATCTCACTCTATTGGTGTAGAAGCACGCGAAAAACTAGGTGGAAGACTTGGCCTCGTTTACCTGGTACGCGAAGGCGATCAGTTACCCAAGAAAGGCAATTATGTATTCAAAACCGAGGAGTCGCTGAGGGCAGGCAGTACTGGGTCAATCAAGTTCAAACTCTGGGAGGGTGCGATTTCTGATCCGATCAATGACAATCGATTTATCGGGATGTTTGAGATTAAGGGGTCAGACTTTGACGATGGCGTTATTGCTGCTGGCGACGAAATGATTTGTGGTTACGAGGTGCTGGACTCTGGAAACATCATGATGGAAGTATCGGTATCTTCGATCGGTGGTTCGTTCCACAGCGGCCGCAACTTTTACTCCCGTCAAGAGGGGCAAATTGATTACTCGAAGGCATCAAAACTTGTCAAAGAGCAGTCTGAGCACACACTACAGCGGCTCGAGGAGATGGCATCTAAAATTGACGATTCAAGACTAGATCAGGCACGAGAAAAGCTCGAACAAGCGGAGTCGATTAAGAGCGGTGAAACTGATCCCGATACGGCGAAGCAGGCGATGGATAACGTCCAGAAAGCCAAGCGGCTATTGGCTCTCGCGCGTAAGGAGCATTTGAAGGACATTCGCCAGCTTGAACTTGATAAAACCCTTGAATTTTTCAACAAGGTGGTACGTGAGCACGCACGCTCTACGGAGGCCAGTGCCCTCGATAACCTTGTCAAGACCGCCCAGCGATCGATCGACAGTAATACTGGTGATTTTGAATCCCATCTGGATGAGTTGCGTGGAAAGAACTTCATGATCCTTTGGCGCCAGGATTGGTTCGTTATCGATCGATTCAAAGTGCTTGCACAGGACGCATATCTGTTTCCGGATGCAAAAGAACATGAGCAGCTAGTCGCGACCGGATCGGAAGCACTCAAGGCAAATGACATCGACAAGCTACGCATGGTGCTCGGACATCTCGAATCGGTACGTATCGGCTCGGCTGGTGACGATGAAATGATGGCTGTAGCGAATATCATTCGGAGTTGATTTATGGCCCTTGATGCGTGGCTCCCTATTGGGTACAAATTGCCGGATGGTGCTAAGGTGCATGTTGCGGCGTTCGAGGGTACAAACTGGCAGATTTATGAAACCCAAGGAGAGGGAAAAGCCTTGGTGGTGCATGACGAACTTGCCCAGCGTTGGATAGGCGCTGAACTGATCGAGCCGGGACAATTCAGTTCATTTGATTTCGGAGATCAGCGCCTCTGGACAATATCCTGCGGTTCAGCTCAGGTTATTTGCCCGGTTGCCGAAGGAATCTCTCCTGAAACAAAAGCTGAGGCACTATCGTTTGCCTTGACGCTGAAGGCAACGCGCGCTATAGATACAGATTCGCCATTGCAGGATTCTCTGTACGTTGAAAAAATCAGCCGTCTTCTCCCAACTTATAGCCTCAGTGCTAGAACCGACGATGATGTAGTGCTCGGTTATTGGCTTACCGGTGGAGCCAATGTTTCTGTAAA